>NZ_VHOP01000049.1:0-113389 GCF_008704325.1 Acetobacter sp. DmW_125128
TCGATAAGGTCGATAAGGTCGATAAGGTCGATAAGGTCGATAAGGTCGATAAGGTCGATAAGGTCGATAAGGTCGATAAGGTCGATGGTAATCTGCCTCAGAAAGAATCTGAACACATTTTAGAGAATATTAGGAAAAATAAAGTGGAAAATGAAAAACTAATCGAAATTGCCAATAGAATAAGAGAGGAAAAAATATCGAAAAACAAACTTTATATAAAAGGGAAAAATAAACCTTTATTTGTTGATGTTGAAACAACTGGTCTTCATAGTGATGATCAAATTGTTAGCATATGTATGATTTTATTATATGCCGATAAAAGCCAAGAACTGCAAAAGCTAACATATAAAAGTTTATATTATATATTTGACCCTTGTAAAAAAAGTCATCCTATAGCTGAAGGTATACATGGATATAATGACTGGACATTAAGGCATCAAAATTTATTTGAAGAAAAAATGGAGCATATATTATCTTTCATAGAAGAAAGTGATGTTATAGTTGCGCATAATGTCAATTTTGACATGAAATTCATCCGAAATTCTTTCGCAAACGCTAAAATAGATATCGGTAAGATTGATACAATGTGCACAATGGAAATGCATGGAGGTAGCTTATCTGCATGCTCTAAAAGATTGGGAATACAAAGAAAAACATCAATTCATGATGCAGCTGAAGATGTTCTCATGTGTATGTGTCTATATTTGGAAAAGATGAGCAATATTAATGTTTTAGATATGTATCATAGCTTTACTCTTCCAAAGCTGAAAAATTTTATTGAACCGCCTCCCATTCCAGATGGAAAACTTCCCCGTAGAAATAATATCAAAAAACGTAATGAAATTTTAGGAGAAAAATTTATTAAATAAAAACAGAATTTTACGCGCGAATTTAAATTTCTTCTAAATTTTGTGCGTTTTTTACGCTTGCATTTTGTGCGTCTTTGTCGCACAAAAATACCCATCACAACCCGTGGTGGAGAAAAACCGTGTCGAATACACGATACAAAATTGAAGAAGCCGATGGCGGCTTTGTGCTGGTAGAAGAAAAGGGCGCGCCCGGTCGCCCGCCTATCAGCATTGTTCGCGTGCCCTATTCCATCGCGCAGGAAGCAGAAAGTGGAACAGACGCTGCATCCCGTAACGGTGATGTGCTCAGGGATCAGCGCAAATTGGAAGCGCTTAGGTTAGCGCGGTATGCCGCATCATTTTTTATCGAAAAAGATCCAGATGCCCACCACCTGCTCCGTATCCGTGAGCATGTGGAAAAACTGGTAACAGCTTCCATTGCGGAATTGCGCAAGAATGCAGCCGTGCCTAGCCAGCAAACAGAATAATAGGCACGGCCTATAGTTTAGATGTTAGGCGTTAGATACTATTTTGGCTTTGGGTAATCGGATTTCAGGCGCTCCAAAAGGTTATAAAACTCACCAGAAACCTTAGAGTGCTCGTATTCAGTGTTAGGATTACATCCTAAAGCAGAACGAGCACTTAAATGAGAAGCTGTTAATGTTGCAGCAGCCTGAATAAGAGCCGCCTCAATAGTTGTATCTATTTCGTCTGACATAGCGTTTTTCCTTTCTTGGGTCTGTTGGCGCGCCAAGAATGGAAAAAGTTGGGGGAGTCTGGCAACAGACTTCCCCTTCAAAGAGAAGCAAGATGACTTATAAGTCAAAACCGATGCTTGCAAGAGCAGAGACAAGCGAGGGGCCATTAGCAGCGCAGCAAGCGCGTGCTATCCTTTGCACAACACCTACACAGCATACCAAAACAGGCTTGCAGCATGATACAAATCCCCAAGACCACAAAATGTGGGAAAACACCCCAATCTGGTCTCAGGCTTTGGAAGGCAGCTCAGGCTATCAGGTTGGCAGAACTGCGCCTTGCGGCTCAAGCATCTGTTCTTATGGGGGCGCAAACACGCGCCACCAGCATGATTGGTTGGGTAGTAGCCGCTTTGGCCGCTTCTGCCGCTTTGGCTTTCAACACCCCGTATCATATAGCCGGAGCAATATTGTTGGTGGGGGAAAGCATTACGGGCATTTTAGCTGTTGTGGCTATTTATCCTTGCAAATGGTCAGAAACAGGCGCGCGCCCAGAAGTGTTTATGGATTCACCAGCGCAAACAGAATTAGCCTGTCAGGAATCTCTTGCTCTTTATTATCAAAATGCCATCCAGCGGAATATAGAGAGGCTAAATATTATCAGCATACTTATATCCGCAGGATGGATTATGTTTCTAGCAACGCCAATATTAGCTTGCTTGTTTCAAATGGTAATTTTTATGCAGAAGGCGTCTTAACCGGCCACTGCACGCGCCCTGTATCATCTGCTGGTAATGGTGCAGGCCGTGGCGGATATGGTTTTTCTTTGTCGCTCATTAGTTTCCTCATCGAGTCTTGTGAACGCCCGATGATGGAAAATGCGGGAGAGTACGGCAACCGTCTCTCCCGCAATTCCGCCAATAAAACCGCAGGGGCAAGCGCATGAACGCTATTCCCTGCCCTACGCTCTTGAGCGCATCCAAAACAATAAAATCAGCACGTCAGCGTGCAGAACTTATCCGCATTCAGGCAGATGCTCTTATGTCTCATGCCGCCGTGTTGGAAACCTACCACCGCGCAAGCGCAGCAAGCGAAAACGAATACGGCGCAGAATCATGGCGCAGGGTCGCACATCATGCGCGTGAAGAAGCCGAGCTTCTCTACACCCGCGCCAATATCATCGAAAGCTACATAAAATGAACAGCAAAACATTTCAGGCTGCCCGCACGCAGTTGGAGCAGCTTATCCACAACAATGTGGACACCAAAGAAAAGCTGACCATGCTTGCCCTGGTAAAAGATATGGCAACCGCAATGGAAGCCGAGCAGGACATTGCAGATGCCGCCTGCCGCATAGGCTACGCCAAACGCCGCACACCCCTAGCACGCGTGCAGGATTTCATTCTGGGTGAAGTGAGGGCTGCATGATGACAAATAAAGAAAAAGCGCTTTTTGATCTGGATCGCACATATGCTGAGTTCAAAAAACTTATCCAGTCTGCCCCTGAAAACGCTCGGTTCAGCATGGCCGCAGTTGCCACAGCAATAGAAGATGGTGGCTATACACCTGCCATATCTATATTTGGAGATACACCCAGCGATATTGTTTTGGCTGCTGCAACTGTATTTGGTTTTTCTTCTGGCCTGTCTGCACAATTCAAAAATCCAGAGGATTTTGTAGAGATTGTAAATTCTGGAATTCAATGTGGCACTGGCGAATTTCCTAACAGAAAGGTGGATGCGCCATGCTCCGCAACCAAACACTAGGCTGCCACCATGCACAACCCTGCCCCCACCCAGCGTCTAGTTATTCTGTGGTTCGTGCTGTCAGTTATCGGCATATGCGGAAACACGTTCCTATGGCTGCACAGATAGATATTGAGCAACTGCTTGGTACCTACGCACCACCACCGCAGGTAGAAGCGCCAAAGCGTATCCGTAATGATAAACACATGGGTTTTCGCATACGCCAACGCCGCCACGAATTGTGCATGAGCCTAGAACAACTAGGCCACGCCATAGGCTGCACCTACCAGCAGATGCAGAAATACGAAACCGGAAAAAACGCCATAAAAGCAACGCTACTGCCAACATTCGCCACCGCACTGGACGTACCACTGACATGGTTCTTTGAGGGATTGGAAGCATAATGGATGTCACGCCGCGCGGTATGCCTATTTCTGTGGCCGCTCAATATGTGGGGCTCAAAGAAACGGCATTTCGCAATACAGTCGCCAAAGAGGTTAAGCCTGTCTATTTAACACCGCGTAGGCCTGTCTGGCTACGTGACCAACTGGACAGATGGATAGATACACGCGCAGGAATTGCATCCAGCCCAGCACAAAACGATGATTTGATGCATGCGATCACCAACAATTAGACTGAAATACGTCCAGAGCTACAAAGATCGACACGGAAAACAGCGCTGCTATCTGCGGGTGCCAGGAAAAGAAAAAGTAAATCTGCCGCCCATAGATAGTCCTGATTTTGCCATTGAGTATGTAAAAGCGCTTGAAACCTTAAAAAACATGGAGCGGGAACGCAAATATGCTCCACGCTCCCTCTGTGACCTGATAGAAAAATGGTATGGATCACCGCATTTCTTGGGAATAAAGCAAACAACACAAGTAACGTATCGCCGTATATTAGAATACATGCGTGCGCAGGCATATGCGCAGTTCCATGTTATTAAATTCAGACCAACGCATATCAGGAAAATATTGGAGTCGCGTGCGGCCACACCAGCGCGGGCAAACCATATCCTGCGGATGTTCCGCATGCTGTTTGCATACGCAATAGAAATGGAATGGGTAGAAACAGATCCAACTGTTGGTGTGAAGCGCCTGAGAACCAAGGAACAGGGCGTACAGGCGTGGACAGAGGAACAGATATGCCAATATCAAAATCATTGGCCAATAGGAACACGGGAGCGCCTAGCATTTGCACTGCTGCTATACACCGGGCAACGGCGTAGCGATATTGTAGAGCTAGGCCGCTTTTCAATCAGAGATGGCGTTCTGCGTTTGTCGCAGATCAAAACAAACGCATACCTCGAAATACCAGTGCATCCAGAATTGCAGGCCGCAATAGATGCCTGCCCATCGTCTGGGCCAACATTCCTACAAACTGACAAGGGGAAGAAATTTTCCTCAAACGGATTTTACAATCAGTTTGTAAAATGGTGCGCACAGGCCGGGTTGCCAGCGGGATGCGCTCCTCACGGCATCAGAAAGGCCGCTGCACGCCGATTGGCCGAGGCAGGCTGCACAACGCACCAGATTGCAGCAATAACAGGTCACACAACGCTGGCAGAGGTGGAGAGATATACAAAATCAGCGCAGCGCAAAAAGCTGGCGGAAGATGCTATGGCAGCCCTGCAAGGCCGCAAAATTGTCTAACCTAATTGTCTAACCTTGGAGAGAATGGCGGTTTACCGCTATTTTTTGGGGGGTGTGGTGAGCCGGGAGGGACTCGAACCCTCGACCATTCGATTAAAAGTCGAATGCTCTACCAACTGAGCTACCGGCTCACACCTTTTAACCGAGCAAAACTTAATGTCTGCGCGATGGAGGTGTTCCTAAACGGATTACCTTACCTCTGTCAAGCAGTAGAAAGAATTTTGTGCCATTCCTGAAAAATCAGATGGTTCGATCGGTTTCAGATATAAAAAAAGCGCCACCCCAACCGGAGTGACGCTTTTTTGCAGATATTCGAAAAATCAGGATTTTTCGCCAACAGCCGGACGCATGCGAGAAATCCGATCCGGATCCTTCACCATGCCGGACATGCCAGACCCATGTTTGATTTTATCGACGTTTTCCATACCTTCGATCACTTCACCCACAATGGTATACTGGCCATCAAGGTGCGGAGAAGGTTCAAACATGATGAAGAACTGGCTATTAGCACTGTTCGGATCAGACGTCCGCGCCATGCCAATCGTGCCACGTTCAAACTTGGCTTTGTTTGTGAATTCTGCGGGCAGATCCGGTAATTTGCTACCGTGCATACCCGTACCCGTTGGATCACCACCCTGTGCCATAAAACCGGGGATGACACGATGGAAGGGTACGTTATCGTAAAAACCTTCTGCCGCCAGCGTGCGAATACGTTCCGCAGCCTTGGGGGCTAGATCTGGACGCAGTTTAATAATAACGCGACCGTGCGGGATATCCATATGAATGATATCGTTTTTATCTTCTGAAGACATCAGAAACTCTCCTTGTGTTTGCAACACCCATGTTTACCACGTCAGGCAGAAACGTTTTTCCTGTCAGCAAGGTGTGCCAACAAACGCACCTGCGTGCCCGGTGTTACAAATTCCGAAATATCTCCGCCGTAACTGGCAATTTCTTTCACCAGACGGGAAGAAATAAATTGGGTGCGTTCTGAAGCCATAAGAAACACGCTTTCAATTCCGGCATCCAGCTTGCGGTTTACGCCGCTCATCTGGATTTCGTAATCAAAATCAGAAAGCACCCGAAGACCACGAAAAATCAGTGTTGCGCCATGTTCTCGTACAGCTTTCACCAGCAGAGAATCAAATGGCACCACCAAGATATCCCCACCCGTGTTCTGACGAATAGCAGGCAAGGCTTCTTCCACACAGGCAATCCGCTCATCCAATGGCATAAGTGGATTTTTGCCTGGGTTATGGGCCACACCTATCACCAGCCGATCCACCAAACGGGATGCGCGTTCAATCACATCCAGATGGCCAACCGTTACTGGATCAAAAGTGCCCGCATAAAAACCTACACGTTTGGGCACCACAGAGCCTGCGGGGGCGTTCATTCCCCCTCAGCCTCTCCCGCTTCATCTTCACCATCATCCATAACAGGGAAGACACTGGTTACGCGCTCATCATCATTCAAGCGGAACAACGTTACACCGCTTGCCTGACGCGCCATAACACGCACCTGATCAACCGGCACACGGATAAGGCGGCCCGCATCTGTTACCAGCATAACATCCGTGCCTGCCAGAACCGGCAAAGTAGCAGCCACCTCTTTCCCACGCTTGTTGGCCGAGAACGTCATGTTGGTAATGCCTTGCCCGCCACGCCCACTGACACGGTAATCATACGCGGAAGAGCGACGACCAAACCCACCATCACTCACGATCAGCAGGATTTCCTCGGCGACTTCAAGCTGCTCAAACCGTTCTGGAGAAAGCAGAGCATCCGTATCGCTACCTTCTTCATCCGAATCGGGCTGCACCGCATCCACATCTTCCTCTGCCGCTTCCGCAGCATTTTCCGCTCTGCGCTTGGCATTCGCCATCCGCAGATAAGCCGAACGCTCTTCCACCGTTGCTTCAACGTGGTTCAGCACAGCAAGGCTGATCACACGGTCACCCTCGGCCAAGCGAATACCCCGCACGCCAGAAGAGCCACGACCGGCAAAAACACGCAATGTGTCATCGGTAATCTGGAAGCGGATACAACGTGCCCCACGCGTGGCAAGGAACACATCCTGCCCTTCACGACAGGTAGCAACACCTATCAGGCTATCTCCTTCATCCAACTTCATGGCAATCATGCCAGACGAGCGGATATTCCGGAAATCACTCAAACGGTTACGACGCACATTGCCGCTGGCCGTGGCAAAGACCAGATGCAAGGCTTCCCACAGTTCTTCATCCTGCGGCAGCGGAAGCACGGCCGTAATGCTATCAGAGCCCAAATCTGGCAACAGATTCACCAAGGCGCGGCCTTTAGCAGCAGGCCCGGCTTCTGGCAGACGCCAGACCTTCTGACGATATACCTTACCGCCTGAGGAGAAGAACATGACCCACTGATGGGTGTGCGCATTAAAGGATCGCACAACAATATCATCGCCACGTGTGCTGGCCCCCGTACGGCCACGGCCACCACGGTTTTGCGCCCGGAACACATCCAGCGGTGTGCGTTTAATAAACCCTTCCCGCGTGATGGTTACAACCATCTGGCCCGGTTCGATCAGGCTTTCATCGTCCTGATCTCCTGCATAATCCGCAATTTCGGTCATACGTGGGGTGGCAATTTCCGCCCGTGCTACGGAAAGTTCATCACGCAGCACTTCCATACGGCGAACGTGGCTACCGATAATTTCCAGAAGCTCGTTAATACGCTGAGCAACTTCCGAGAGTTCCTGCTGGATCTTGTCTCGTTCCAACCCTGTCAGACGTTGCAGGCGCAGTTCCAGAATGCCGCGTGCCTGTGCTTCTGTTAGCCGCACTTTGCCATCCACAACCACGTTGCCGTCATCATGAATCAGGGCCAGCAGCGGTTCCACTTCTGCGGCGTCCCACTGGGCGGCCATCAGGGCTTCACGCGCTGCGGCTGCATCTGGCGCACCACGAATAAGAGCAATAACCGCATCAATATTGGCAACGGCAATGACCAGCCCAACCAAAATGTGCCCGCGATCTCGCGCCTTATTCAGTTCAAAGCGCGAGCGACGCAGAATCACTTCCTCACGGAACGCAATAAAGGCTTCCAGCACATCCTTCAGGCCCATCAGGCGAGGCTTGCCACCATCCAGCGCCAGCATATTCACGCCGAAGGAAGTCTGAAGCTGCGTGAAGCGATAAAGCTGATTCAACACCACTTCTGGTGTGGCATCCCGCTTGATTTCGATAACCACACGCATACCGGAGCGGTCAGATTCATCGCGGATATCAGCAATGCCTTCAATCTGCTTGTTACGTACCAGATCAGCAATACGTTCCTGCAAGGTGGCCTTGTTAACCTGATACGGAATTTCCGTAACAATAATGGCCTTACGATCCTTACGGATTTCCTCAATATCTGCCTTGGCACGAATAATAACGGCACCGCGCCCTGTGGCAAAAGCACTGCGGATGCCAGAACGCCCAAGAATAATACCGCCTGTGGGAAAGTCTGGCCCCGGCACATATTCCATCAGATCATCAAGTGAAAGATCCGGGTTAGCAATCAGCGCCAACGTGGCATCAATAACTTCTGATGGATTATGCGTAGGAATATTGGTGGCCATACCCACCGCAATACCTGTGGCACCATTGATCAGCAGATTCGGGAATGTGGCTGGAAGAACAGTTGGTTCTTCCTCACTTTCATCATAGTTCGGCTGAAAATCTACCGTATCGCGGTCAATATCATTCAGCAGAAATGTAGAAGCTTTGGCCAGCCGAGCTTCCGTATAACGCATGGCAGCGGGGCTATCACCATCCACCGAGCCAAAGTTGCCTTGCCCGTCAATCAGCTTGACCCGCATGGACCAAGACTGCGCCATACGCACCATGGCATCGTAAATGGAGGAATCACCATGTGGGTGGTATTTACCCATAACCTCACCAACCGCACGGGCAGATTTACGGTAAGGTTTATCGTAGGTAAAACCACTTTCATGCATGGCATACAGGATGCGACGATGAACAGGTTTAAGACCATCTCGCACATCCGGCAGCGCACGGCTGACAATAACCGACATCGCATACGCGAGGTAGGAAGAGCGCATCTCCTCCTCAATGGTTACGGGCAGAAGGTCTGAGGGTTCCGGTACACCCGGCTGGTCAGAAATCTCGGTCAAGGTTTATCCGCTCTGTCATGCTGCACGCCCCGGATTATGGAGCATGTGCCAAATCCACTTCTGCACCGGTTACCCGGCACTTGCAGAATATTTTCTAGCACACAAAACCCGCACCACCTAGCGGCTGAAAGAGCAGACTTGCTTCAGGCAAAAGGCTGTGCCCATCATGACGGGCACTATAAGGAGTTTCAGCCATGCGCCTGCTTTTGGCATTACTGTTTCCGTGGTTTCAGTTTTTTACAATTGGTCGCCCTTTTTCGGGCATTATCTGCCTAATATTGCAGATAACGGTTATTGGCTGGATTCCGGCAGCCATCTGGTCTGTTTACGCACTCAATCAGTATGAAACAGATAAAAAAATTTCCCGCATGGGGCGATAAGCCTCCAATTTATGAGATGAGTAAAAAAGGCGGCTCCCAGTAGGAACCGCCTTTTTTATAGAAATCAGCATTTATATCTGGCAGGCTTAACGTCCTGTCATAATCCGATCCACCAACTGCTGTACTGTTGGCACAAACCCGTTGGCATAGAAAGGATCGGTCGCAAAGCGCCAGGCGTTTGTGCCACCGAACATCAGATTATGATCCAGCACCTGAGCAGCATCTGGCCCGCTGGCATGTGCCACAGCCTGAAGCGTTTTCTGAATACAGAAAGAACGTGGATCTGCTTTATGGCCCGTTGAATACTTGGGGCCACGCTGGCTCCAGTTAGAGAACTGACATTCAGACAGGCAGCCCATACAATCAGCCTGATCTGCCAGAATTTCTCGCGCTCTGTCTGGCGTTACAAAAATCAGGGTAGAATCCTGTGTGCGCAAGGCTTCAGTAAAACCCTGCTGTTCCCATTGCTGGATGCGCGGCACATCTTCTGCTTTTACAAACACTTCACGCTTACGTGCGCCAATGCCGTAGGGCGTAACCAGATCTTCTTCTGCCGCCATAGCAAAAGGAACCTGCCGCTCTGAGCGCTCGCGCAGTTCCTGTAAGAAACTGTTGTTAACCGCAGAAGAGTAAAAACCCGTAGGAGAGAAGCGGTTCAGGTACACATCACCCTTTTTCAGGGTGAGTAAGCGCTGCTTCCATGCTTCTGGAATAGGGCTTTCCTTCGTCAACAGCGGGCGCGTGCCAAACTGGAACACAATGGGGCCAAGTTCTGGATTATCAATCCAATCTTCCCATTCTTCCAGCCACCACACACCACCAGCCATGATGATGGGCGTATTATCCAACCCAAACCCGCGCATAAGTTTACGCAAGGCTGCAACACGCGGGTAAGGATCTTCCGGCTTTAATGGATTTTCCGTGTTGGAAAGGCCATTATGACCCCCTGCACGCCAAGGATCTTCATAAACCACGCCACCCAACAGATCGGCGGATTTATGATAGGCCCGCTTCCACAATGCATTGAAAGCACGTGCAGATGACACGATGGGATAATAATGCACCCCAAACCGTGTTGCAATTTCAGACAGCCGATACGGCATACCCGCGCCACATGTAAGACCGTGAATAAGGCCTGGCGCGCCTTCCAGCACGCCAGTAATCACCCTTTCGGCTGACCCCATTTCCCACAGAATATTGGCATGAATCCGGCCTTTTCCGCCGGATATTTCATGCGCTACACGCGCTTGGGTAATACCGCCACGAATGGCGTAATCTACCAGTTCCTCATGCCGCTCACGGCGCGTACGGCCGTGATAGATCTGGGGAACTGGCTGCCCGTTTTCATCATAACTATCTGCATTGACGATAGAAACCGTGCCCGCGCCGCCTGCTGCAGCCCATGCCCCGGCCGATACGCCTGTGGAGACAGAGACCCCCTTACCGCCTTCTACCAGCGGCAGGATATCCACACCCCCCATGCGAACCGTATTGATCGCCTTCATGACCGTCCTATCGTTCCTGCAACTATCCGTATGATTGAAAGTGACCCGAAAAAGGATGCTTATTCAGCATCCCGACGGGGGCCACGTGAGGGCTTTTCACCCACAGTTTCCGTGATATCCGCACCCGTGTTCTGATCAACAACACGCATGGACAGCTTAACCTTACCGCGATCATCAAAGCCGATGACCTTAACCTTCACGGTATCGCCTTCCTTCACCACATCCGTGGTTTTACCAACGCGGCCCTGCGCCAGTTCGGAAATATGTACTAAGCCATCACGTGCACCAAGGAAGTTTACAAACGCACCAAAATCGGCAGTTTTAACAACTTTACCGTCGTAAATGCGGCCCAGTTCCGGTTCCGCCACAATGCCGTTGATCCGGTCAATAGCCTTCTGTGCCTGATCATCAGAAGCGGCGGCAATGGTGATTGTGCCGTCATCCCCAATATCAACCTTGGCGCCAGAATATTCCACGATTTCGCGGATCACTTTACCGCCAGAGCCGATCACATCACGGATCTTTTCCCGAGGCACCTTCATGGTGGTGATCTTCGGTGCTGTGGAAGACACGTTGGTGCGTGTTTCTGTCAGCGCCTTGCTCATTTCACCCAGAATATGCATCCGGCCATCACGAGCCTGACCCAAAGCAATCTTCATGATTTCCGGCGTGATGGAAGTAATCTTAATATCCATCTGCAGGGCTGTCACACCCTGTTCGGTGCCAGCCACCTTGAAGTCCATATCCCCAAGATGATCTTCATCGCCAAGAATATCAGACAGAACAGCGAAATCATCGCCTTCCTTGATCAGACCCATAGCAATACCAGCAACCGGACGCTTCAACGGCACACCAGCATCCATCAGAGCTAGAGAGCCACCGCATACAGTTGCCATGGAAGAAGACCCATTGCTTTCCGTAATTTCGGAAACCACGCGCACTGTGTAAGGGAATTCCTTTCGGGAAGGCATCAGCGGGTGAATAGCGCGCCATGCCAGCTTGCCATGCCCGATTTCACGACGGCCCGGAGAACCGATACGCCCACATTCCCCCACAGAGAAGGGTGGGAAGTTATAATGCAGCATAAAGTTGGTGCGGTATTCACCTTCCAGCGCATCAATAACCTGTTCGTCCTGCCCTGTACCCAGCGTGGTCACAACCAGCGCCTGCGTTTCACCACGAGTGAACAGAGAAGAGCCATGTACGCGCGGCAGAATACCAACTTCCGGCACGATCGGACGGACAGTTACCAGATCACGACCATCAATACGCTTGCCGGTTTTCAGAACGGAAGAGCGCACAACATCAGCTTCCAGATCCTTGATCATCGGCTTGGCGGCTGCAACGTCCAGTTCATCAGCAGTCAGCTTTTCAACAATGGCTGCACGTGCTGCTTTCAGCTTTTCGTAGCGCACCTGCTTCTGCTTCTCCTTGTAAGCATCAGCAATCAGCTTGCGACCAGCTTTTTCCACCTGCTTGCGCAGCTGAATTTCTTCCTTGGTGGGCTCTGCCAGTGCCCATGGTTCCTTGGCTGCGTGCTCTGCCAAGGAGATAATGGCATCCAGAACCGGCTGGAATGCTGTATGGCCGAACGTTACGGCATCCAGCATAACTTCTTCAGACAGTTCGGAAGCTTCGGATTCCACCATCAGCACGCCTTCTGCCGTGCCAGCCACAACCAGTTCCAGATCTGATTCTTTGATCTGTTCCTGTGTCGGGTTCAGGATGAATGCGCCATCCTTAAAGCCAACGCGGGCTGCGCCAACGGGCCCAAAGAATGGGATACCAGACAAAGTCAGAGCGGCAGAACAGCCGATCAGCGCAGGAATGGAAGGATCATTTTCCATATCGTGCGTCAGCACAGTTGCAATTACCTGCACTTCGTTGCGGAACCCTTCAGGGAACAGCGGACGCAGCGGGCGGTCAATCAGGCGGGAAACCAGTGTTTCATTTTCAGAAGGGCGGCCTTCACGCTTGAAGAAACCACCGGGAATCTTACCTGCAGCGTAAGCTTTTTCCTGATAATTAACTGTCAGCGGGAAAAAGTCCTGACCGGGCTTTACCTCTTTTGCACCAACAGCGGTGCACAGCACAACGGTTTCACCGTAAGTGACCATCACGGCGCCATCAGCCTGACGGGCAACTTTGCCGGTTTCCAAAATCAGCGGGCGACCGCCCCATTCAATCTCTTTACGGAAGTAGTTAAACATTCTGTAAGCCTCTGTTCTATTTCACTTCAGAGCCACAGAACAACAGGACAGACCGGCTGGGCGGACAGCGCCTCGGACGGCATGGTGACTGGCGGAACAAACCTCCCAGGCGCCATGTGGTCGGAAACGCCGTGGCTTACCGGGCACGAAACGCCCTGATGCAAAACCTGTGGCTGTATCCAATATGGTGACGCCAGCAAACAAGTGCTAGCGAAAATTCCGAACGGGAAGAGAGATCATGCCTACACATCCCCCTCTTCCCGCCCGTTGAGCCGTTTTTAGCGACGCAGGCCCAAGCGGCCAATCAGCGTTTCATAACGCGTCTGGCTCTTGCCCTTCAGGTAGTCCAGCATGCTGCGGCGACGACCAACGAGAATCAGCAGACCACGGCGAGAATGGAAGTCCTTCGCGTGAGTCTTCAGATGTTCGGTCAGGTTGTTAATCCGTTCGGTCAGGATCGCCACCTGCACTTCCGGGGAGCCCGTATCACCCGGTGCAGTCTGGTATTCAGCAATAACTTGCGTGCGACGTTCAGCAGTAATCGACATCACATGTCTCCATCAAAAAACATATCAGGTTTTAGAGAATCCGTACCGGCTTCAACCACCCGTCTTCCAGGCGGCCAATACCCAGCACGTGCTCACCGTCCATAACACGCACAACGCCCCCCTCCTCGGCGGTCTGTGGGATACGCCCCATCAGATCAACAAGGCCGAGAGCTTGCCCGTGCCGTAGCAGAACCGCTTCATCCTGTGTCAAGGCCAGCGCCGGGATGTCGGCCAGCGCGGTCGAGACCGGACGCAGAAGTTCCGGTGAAGCATGGGCGTTGTCGTCGTTTGGGGTGATTTTGTCCAGCACAATCGCATCGGCTTCTGTAAAAGGCCCCACACGCAGGCGGCGCAGCACGGTAATATGTCCCACTGTTCCGCATGCCAAAGCCACATCACGCGCCAGCGCACGCATATAAACGCCCTTGCCGGATTCGACTTCAAACACTGCTGTATCCCGATCTGGCCGCTCGATCAGTTCAAACCGATCTACGCGTGCGGGCCGCGGCGGCAATTCCGGCGGACGACCTTCTCGCGCCATATCGTAGGAACGCTCTCCCCCCACTTTCAAAGCAGAAAAAACGGGAGGTACCTGCATGATATCACCCGTAAGCGCGGGTAAGGCTGCTCGCAGTTCTTCATCAGAAGGCCGCACATCAGATGTACCAATAACATTGCCATCGGCATCATCGCTATCTCGCGCTTCACCCATTTTAAGAGTGAAGCGGTACACCTTGGTTCCATCCATCACGTAAGGCACGGTTTTTGTAGCGGCACCAAAAGCCAGTGGCAGCAAACCCGTCGCCAGTGGATCGAGTGTGCCGCCATGCCCAACTTTTTGCGCATCAAACAGCCGTTTGGCGCGCCCCACTACCTGTGTTGATGTCATGCCGGAAGGCTTGTCTACTATAAGCCAGCCATTAAGTGGCCGCCCACGTCTGCGTCGCATGAAAACTCCCGTATGTGATTCATCAAATACCATGCAGCAGCCATGAACGGCTCAGCCAAAAGGTTTTTGCGTTAGTACAACTTATAATGGAGTGTGCACTCCATCTGGGGGTGCATGTAGCCGAAGGCTGCCATGCCGTGCAATGTTGCCATCAGGCGCAACGCTGGCCTGTTAAAAAGGACTGCCGACCAAGTTATTGTTCTTAAACCAAGGCAAACCCAAGGTTTGCCGCTTCTAGCATGTATGAACCAAGGGGGCTGGTCATAGGCTTGCCTGTGCCGTAATGTCGCCACCAAATTATGGTTGATCAATCTTCCTCTTCCGGTCTTCACAAGACTCCCGACACCCCTTCGTGGTCTCTCCAGAACACGGCAGATGGTGTATGTTTGAACGTTGAAGGGGCTTGGACAGTTCAGGCAGGGGGCGCAACTCCCTTCCCGCAAGATAAACTACCGGTAGAGCCGGGCCATACCCTCCATATTAATACAACCGGTTTAAAAAACTGGGATTCGGCTTTTGTTGCCTTTTTATGGGATGTCAAACAGGCCGCCAGCAAGGCACAGCTTCATTTTGATGAGCAAAACCTTCCGGCTCCCGCGCAAAGGCTTCTCGCCCTTTTACCCGATGCACCTGCCGAGCCTGCACAACCTCCGCGCAACAACGAAGGTATTTTTGCGCGTGTAGGTGATATGACCCTGAATGGGTTGACCGAAACAGGCACAGTAAGTGAGCTGGCATTAGATACCGCCAAAGGTGCCGCACAGGCTGTGCGTGGCAAAAGTGCCATGCGCATGAAAGACCTGTTGCTGGATATCTGGAATGCTGGGCCAGATGCCTTGCTGATTGTCGGCATCGTCAACTTTTTGGTAGGTGCCATTCTGGCTTTTGTCGGACTGGTAGAACTGCGAAAATTTGCTGCGGAAATTTACGTTACAGACTTGGTAGGCATTGCCTGCGCGCGTGAAATTTCTGCTATCATGACTGCTATTATCATGGCGGGCCGAACTGGCGGTGCTTACGCAGCCCGCATTTCCACCATGCTGGGCAACGAAGAAATTGATGCCCTACAGGTGTTTGGCATTCCCATCTCCAGTTACATTCTGCTGCCATCCATTGTCTCTCTCGCGCTCATGATGCCGCTGCTCTATCTATATGGCACTATTGTTGCGATTTTTGGTGGCTTTGCCGTTTCCATGAGCATGATGGATGTTTCCCCCATCGGCTATTGGATTTCCACCTTTGATGGTGTGGAGCTGAAGGAATTTATCTTCGGGTTTATCAAATCCTTCTTTTTCGCCAGCTTTATTGCACTGGCAGCTTGCCGTGTAGGCTTAAAAGCCGGGCGCAGTGCGGCTGATGTTGGCATTGCCGCCACACGCGCTGTGGTTATTGGCATTGTGGGTATTATTGCCATGGATGCCATTTTTGCCGTGATAGCCAACGCGCTTGGAATCTGATGATGTCTGATGCAGAAACCCTTATTTCCGTTCGCGATCTGCAATTATCGTTCGGCCCCAAGATCATTCAGCAAAATGTTTCCTTTGATCTGAAACGTGGCTCCATCTTTGCCATCATGGGTGGTTCAGGCTGCGGCAAAAGCACGCTGCTTAAAAGCATGATCGGGCTGCTACGACCAACTGCCGGGCAGATTCTGGTAGATGGGGAAGATTACTGGGCGCAATCAGATAACCGTCGCACTGATATTAACCATCGTTACGGTGTACTGTTTCAGAGTGGTGCTTTATGGAGTTCCATGACGGTAGGGGAAAATGTAGCCCTGCCCTTGGAAATGTTCACCTCACTCAAGCCTGACACCATTCGGCGGTTGGTGGAATTAAAACTCGGGTTTGTTGGTATGGAACAGGCGATTGATCTGTTCCCCTCTGAAATCTCCGGCGGCATGTGCAAACGCGCAGGACTTGCGCGCGCCATTGCTCTGGAGCCCGATATCCTGTTTTTTGATGAACCCTCCGCAGGGCTAGACCCCATTACGTCTGCCCGGCTGGATGATCTGATCCTGACATTACGGGATGGGCTGGGGGCAACCATTATGATTGTCAGCCATGAACTGCCCAGCCTGTTTGCCATTGCAGACGATGGCATCTTTTTAGATGCCAAAACACACACACCCATTGCGCATGGTTCACCGCGCGCATTGCATGACACCTGCAAGATTCCAGAGGTGACGGCGTTTATGAACCGATCTGCCTCTATTCCCTCCGCAGATAAGACAGAAGGCTGAGCGGCATGTCTCAAAGCACAAACCGGAAAACTCTGATCGGCGCGTTTGTGATCCTTGGCGGCTTGCTGGGCCTGTTCATTATTATGGCTTTTGGACACATGCGCTTTTTCACACCCTCGCGTGAAGCCGCTGTTGTGTTCCAGAACTCTATCACCGGTCTTTCTGTGGGTGCGCCTGTAAATTTTCGCGGCGTTAAGGTTGGAACAGTTAAAAACATTACGCTGCGTTTTGATCCGCAAGACCGTAAAGCTTACATCCCTGTTGTGCTTACGCTGGAGCCAGATCAGATTCATGTAGTGCGGGATGTGCCGGGGGGCACAAAAGTGAGCATTCAGGAAATGATCAGCAACGGACTCCGCGCTGAACTGAACCTGCAAAGCTTTGTAACGGGCCAATCCAATATTGAACTGGATTTTGATAAATCCGTCACACCCGTTTTACACCCACGCATTACCGACTTGCCGGAAATTCCTGTGCGTCTTTCCACTATGGAAAAGCTGAAGGACACTATCGGCCAGATTCCGATCAAGGATATCAGCCACCATGCAGATCTGGCTCTGCTGTCTATTACATCCCTAAGCGATCATCTGCGTGATGATCTGCCGCCGTTGATTTCCAGCGTAAAGGAAACAGCAGATCGCTCCCACGAGACGGTGCAGGCCGCAACCGATGCCATTAAGGATCTACAAGCCAAGCTGGATGTAACGCTCCTGAAAATGGACAAGCTGATGGACACCGGAAATACGCAGCTTGATGCACGCGGCAAAGATCTGCACGCAACGTTGGCCTCTGCTACAAAAACTCTGGATTCCTTGCAGGATATTCTCTCACCACGTTCTATCGACCGAGCAAATCTGGATGCCTCACTGCGGGATATTGCTGCTGCGGCGGCCTCCCTACGTGGCTTCGCCAGCGATGTGGAACGTAACCCGCAACTTCTGCTGATGGGACGCCGCCCATGATGTTTCCTCCTCGCCGTATTGCTCTGGCTTTTTTGGGAGCCTGCACCCTGCTTGCAGGCTGCGCCTCTCCTCCCCTTCGGCTTTACACACTTGGCATGCCGGGAGACCGGGACGTTCAGCAGCCGCACCTTTCTACCCACTTGACCACCATAGAAATTAGCCGCACGGTACTGCCTGATTATCTTGATAGCCAGGACATGATCACCCGGCAGGGAGAAGAAGTTATCCGTAGCCCGCGCTCACGCTGGGCAACACGGCTCTCTCTCGGCATTACGGATTTGGTGACCAACGAAATTGCATCATCCCACCCCAACGAACTGATTACAGATCAGCCATTGGCCGATGCAGCCAATATGCGCGTTCAGATCAACGTTTCTCGTTTTGATGTGAATGTAGATGGGCAGGCGGTCTTGGATGCAAACTGGGCCGTTATCCCACGGGATCCTAAAAAGCCGCTTATTCGTAACCGTGCGCATCTTACAGCTACCGGGTCTGTTTCTACGGATGCGGATACAGCATCCTTAATGCGTAATCTGGTTATTCAACTGGCAGACCAAGTTAATCTGTCCATTCCATCCACGCAGTAACAAAGCTGCCCGATATAACCACTTACGCGTAATTTCTGGTTATATCGGGTTGGGCTGCTAACCCCGCTTTTTAACTGAAGCAGTTTTGCGCGGTTTTGCGGCTACTTTCTGAGCCACAGGACGTATTGTTTTTGCCGCAACAGAAGGCGCTGCTTTTTTGGTAGTGCGTGCAGCAACAGTTTTACTGGCAGCACGACGAGACACTGGCTTTCTTACAGGCTTTGCTGGCTTTTGTGTTTCTTCCAATTCTTCAGAATAAAAAAGACCAGCCTCAGCTCTGTGCGTTGCAATCAAACGCGCAATAAGCGCTTCATATTCAGCCAGATACGACTTGATACACAGAGTTTGTTCAGCTTTTTCTCTAACTGCGCGACGCAAACGGGTTGCCAGCGGCTTATTATTCAGCAGTTCCAGCACACCATCGGCAATTTTGTCTGGTTCTGTAAACGGCACCAGCACAGCCGTTTCCTGATCTGTCAGAAATTCCTGTACTGGGGCTGTCGCGCTTCCAACAATAGCGCACCCCATAGCCATTGCCTCACGCAGAGACCACGAAGCCACAAAAGGATATGTGAGATAAACATGCGCATCTGAACGTTGTAGAAGACGCAGAAAATCTGGGTAATCAACTTTACCAGCAAAGTGTACCCGGCTTAAATCCAGTTGCCCTTCCAGCTCCTGAAGCATTTTCTCCCGCCAACAACCAGATGCCAGCGGTGCGCCGTAACTCACACCATCTCCCCCAACCATAATGACATGCGCGTTAGGTTCTTCTTCCAAAATTTGGGGAAGCGCACGCATAAACACATGGAAGCCGCGATAAGGCTCCAGATCGCGCGAGACATAGGTAATCAGCTTGTTCTTAGGTGAAATTTTGATATCACCCAGCTTGAATATTTTTTTTGCAAGTTTGGGATCTGGTTTACAGGTCTCCAGATCTACACCTTCACGCAGCACGGTAATTTTGTCTGCGGCCCATGCTGGGTAAGCGCTTTTCTGGAAATCAGTAGGCGTCTGGCCATAGCTGGGGCCAGTAAGAGCCAATAAGTTAATGGCGTTCTTGGCTCGCACAACAGGCAACATTTGGGGCTGAAGCGGAAATTCTGGATCAAACCCAACATCAAACCCAGGTTCTGTATGATAATAGAACTCAAAATACCCCAAGACAGGCACATCAGGGTACACATCCTGAATATTCAGCAGTTCTCCCCACCCGTGGTGGCCGATAATAATATCAGGCTGAAATCCTAGGTTTTTGAGGGTGCGAGCGGCTTTTTCTACTTCATTGGCCCGCACCATTCCCATATCCAGCTCGCGCACGGCCAGATGAGCCTGTGCCGCAGCCCCACGGGGCATACGGTACCTTACCCGGCGCACACCCTTGATGGCGTTTTGATTATCTTCACTAATGAAAACAACTTCGTTATCACCGTTTTGCACCAGATGGCGCACAATGTGCAGATACTGGCCGGGAAAATTTTGATGGATAAAAAGGTATTTCAAACCTGCACCTGCGTGCTGCTCTAATCACAAATAAAAAACAGGCCCGATATTTCAACCGGACCTGTTCCTACATATTTAACGGCGGGAAGGCTTGCGCCCACGTGCGCCACCGCGCCCTGCTGCTTTAGGCTTTGCCGCTTTCTGAGCGGTAGAAGAAGCACGACGAGGCTGAGGTTTGGCTGCGCGCCTTACTGGTTTAACCAGAATTTCCTCTTCAGCATCATCTTCTATTTCTTCTTCAAGCTCTTCTTCCTCAAGAAGTTCGGCTGCCTCTTCCAGAACTTCAGCTTCCAGTTCTTCTATTTCTTCTTCCAACAGAGCGGCTAAGTCTTCTGCAGCATTCTGCTTCCGTTTACGCCCACCCCGCTTGGCTTTACTTTCTGCATCGCGCGGAAGAATTTCAACAAGGAAAGCTTCTAATGGTGCAAGGCTATCAGCTTCTACGGGTTCACCGTTATCAACAGGCCCAATTTTGGTGCCATCCGTAAAGCTGGCTGTAACTTGGCAAATGAATTTTTTAGCCGCAGCACCTTTCAGGCGCACACACAAACCCAAAATAGGCAATGCCATTCCGCGGCTGCCACAATACTGGCCACCTTCTACCCACGGAGAGAGCCACCCTTTACCCAGAACAGCCTGATATTCAATATCATCAGACTGAATGAGATGAGCGGGTGCAATACCAAAACCTTCAATCCATGCCTGGCTACCCGGCACACCCATCCATTCACCAAGGATACCGGTAACATCACCACGCCGTTGGATATGGGCCCCAATTTCTGGCTTCTGGGCCAGCGCAGCTTCTGCGGGTGCTGTTTCTTTTGGAGCAACAGCGGCTCCTTCAGGTGCTACAGGTACAGCAGCAGTTGCAGGAACGGGCAACGGATCAGATTCCGCACTTAGCTGAATCACTTGCAAACGCGGTGCATCATGCCGCGTGTTCATTTCCTGATAAATAGTGATCATCACCTGTGCTGGGCCACGGCGCACACGTACCAATGCAGCATTGTTTCTGCCGCCCATCCAGCCATCTTGCTCAAACGTGACAATCTGCACATTGCCCGGAGCAGAAACAGGAGAAAGAGAAACACGAACCCCAGGCAAACCGGCAGATGTTGGCGGCTGCTGACCTGCTGCATGGCTGATGCAGAACAGACCGGTCTGGAGTGTCATCAGATGACCTGTGACTTTCAGATCAGTAATCCGCTGCTGGCTTGCCTGAGACATAAAACCTCTTCCATCCTAAATTTTCAGCTAAACTGTAAAACAAAAAAACACCGGTAAGTAAAGAAAGAGTTAGGTAAGCGAAAGCCTTCTTTTTTTCTCCATCTCTCTCCCCTTTTCCAGTAATTTCTTATTCAACTCCTGTATGGAAATACCAAACGGTACCACGCTTCCCAATCCTGTGGAACGAATGCGCTCTGCTGGGGCTCCCAGATCAAATGCAACAACATGCAATCCCGCTTTCCAGATATCTCCCAAAGCAAAACACCATGTTTCCGGCCATACAGACGGAAGCAAAGCGATGTCCGCATCTACTGCATGGATTAAGGAAACAACATCCTCTTTTTGGAACTCACCTGTTACAAAAATACGTTCTGTTTTTAACAATCGCGCATCATCACGTGTATGGCCTACAACCACAAACTCCAGCGGCAAATCGCGCAAAGCAGCATCCACTGCCAGTGCGAGCAAAATGTCATAACCTTTTTCTGGCCCTATGCCACCCACAACACACACCCGAATACGCGGTGCAGTGCGTTTAAGACCTTGCGCCAAAAATGCACTTGCTTGTGCTGTTTTACGTTCAACCTGAACTGGAAACTGAAATTGCTTTTTTAAAAAGCTGTCTTTTTCCAGCCTTCGCACAGAAAAACGGACATCAGAAAAATATTTTTGCATCCTTCGCCCTGTATCGCGCGAGGGCACAAAAACCTGCTCTGCTTTTTTTAGAAAAATATGTGCCGCTTTACGATAGGCCGCAACACTCAGCGCATCATCCACGCGCCGCCCTAGCACCGCCACGCACACTTCACATGTGGCCACATCGGGTTCACCGCAATAACGATTTTCCCACCCCATTAATGAAATACGCGGGCAAAACCAGATATAATCATGCACAAACACATCATATGCGCATTTCAAACGTGCAGGCAGATCCATAACTTGCTGATCATGCCCGGCAGTTTGATGGAACTCAATTCGTCCCACGCCTTCTGCATGTAAGAGACGCAGCAAAAGCGCCATCTCCTTGGCAAACGTAAAATATAAGGAAGGATATTTTGCTGGGCTCCCCCCATCTTCCAGCACACATCCCTGCTCAGATGGACGTAAGATAAGTGGGCGTATTTTCCGGTCACACCAAAAGGCTATGCGCTCTTGCACCACCTTTTCCACACCACCACCTACGGCATGTGTGACCAACAAGACGGCTTGATCTGAAAAATCTTCTGCCCTGGCACTTCTAAAACGAACAAGATCAAGGCGCCTGCGTTCTGGAAAAAGTGGATCTGCCGCCATCCAGCGCGCAACGTAATCATGATACCCAGGGTGCAATTGCTCCAGAACCTTTTGGTTCCGCACCATTAAGGGGCTGCCACTTTCTCCAAACGAACTGCTACCCACATGCGCCACAAAAACACCGGAAGCAGCCATATGCTTCCACCCAAGAGCACGGGCACGCATACAAAAATCGTTTTCTTCACCATAGCCTTGTGCAAACACATCCTCACGGAGCAACCCGGTCTGCTGCAAACAGTCATGGCGAATATACATGCAAAAACCATGAGCCGTGGGCACTTCTACAGCACGCCCCTTATTGGCTGCCTGTGCCATTTGCATGAACATATCTGTTTCTTCCTGATCCGGTACCGGATTTGCACCGTTTTTATCTGGATAGGAAAAAATACTGGCATCATTAGAAAGCGGCGTTACTGTTCCTGTATCTGGTGCTGCATAGGCAATTTTGCGTAATGCTTCCAGCCATCCTTCTGCCACCAATGTATCGCTATTCAGCAAGACAGCATCATGCGCAATGAGATGACGAAGCGCTTCGTTTACCGCACATGGGAATCCACCATTGCGCGCCCTTTCCAGATACCGGAAACCTGCCTGCTGACAAAAAACTGAAACAGAGGTGACCAAATCTGGCTCCGGGGATGCATCATTCACTACCCAAACGTGCACAGCGTCTTTTGGTTTCAGACTTGCTCGCACACTATGCAAACATGCTAAAGTAAGCATAGAATTTTTAAAAACTGGAATAACAACAACGGTTCCAGCAGTATCACCCAAAACCTTTGGTTGTGCGCCACCATCTTCCATAACTGGAATAGGTATAATTTTTGGAACAGACACGCATGCTTGAGACAGATCTTTCCCTTTGGTCTGCTCTGCTATGTAGTGTGCAATCTGGCTAACCCCAGAACGCAGCATATCCGGATCTATCGGACTCCCAGCTAGATCTTTTCCATCAGGCCCCACCACCCTTACCGGACCTTCTGGCAATGCAGAAAAAGGAATTGTGAACGCCCTATATCGCGCTAATGGTTGTTTTGAACTCACAGAATCACAAAAATCTTCTGCGGAAAACGTTAGAATTTTCTTATTTGTTTTTGCATCTAGAATGTTCAAAAGAGGCGCGTTAGCGGAATCATGCGGCAACCAGACCCAGCCTGTCAGTCCTTCTTCTCCTGCATCCACCAATCCTTCGCACTGCATGATTTTTTGTGGACACACACCGCCATCTGGAAAAATCATGCCCTGAGCAGGCATTATGCAAAGCGTATGCGCCGTTTTCCACCCTGATGGACAAAACCAAGCCCCCTTTTTACGCACGGCTTTTTTTAGATGACCATCAACAACCAGTTGCAGTCCTTTTGCTGGAAGGCCTACCCCTACAATTTGGCCATTCCCCCGCACTCCATACCAACTGGGCACGCCATTCAAACGCGCAATAATTGTTGCCAATTTTTCTATATCTGGTGTGCAGGCATAATATGTGAGCAAATGCCGCATAGAGAGCAAAGCCTGATACCCAACACCATTGGCCTGCTTTAATGTTGCCCGCAGGCTCCACCCTTCACGAAAATCAAATTTTTCTAAAAGCTGATCTAAAAGTTCAATAGCAGCATCATTGTCTCCCACTGCCTGACGCGCCAAAACCAGCGCAAACATAACATGTGGGTTATCACGCGCTTGTCTGTTCGCTCTTTCCAGCCAATCCCGCGCTAGGGCGTAAGACCCTGCTTGCCAGGCAACATTTCCCTGCCTAAAAGATTCCTGTGCTGCCGCACTTGCATGTTGTTCATACGCTGTTCGGTCTGCCTCCGTGACAAACCCTGCCTGCTGACTCTCAGACTGTTTCAGGGCTGCCATAAATATGCACCTACTCTTTTAATTATACTGTAAAATAAAATACCAAACCTTTTGAAATTTGAAGAACTTTTCTAGGAAGGTGCTTTGACACCCTCATCAACTCCAAGCTTGGAAAGCTCAATACTTGCCTGCAGAATATTCTGCTTTTCTGCTTTGCGATACCAAGATCTGGCTTCGTCCAGATTCTTGTCTCCACCAATTCCATTGGCCAGATAACGCCCCATCATCAACTGCGCGAGGCCATGACCGCCTTCTGCCGCCTGTTGAAACCATGACCGTGCCAGAACCAAATCTTCTGGAATTTCATGCCCGCCACCATACATAGCGCCAATAGAGAACATAGCATCCACATTGCCAGAATCCGCTGCTTTTCTATACCATTGTAGGGCCTGTGGATGATCTTTTACACCGCCTGTTCCTGTAATCAGCAAGTGTCCATAGGTAAGCTGCGCTTCGGTCATGCCAGATTCAGCAGCCTTTTCCATCCACTCCCGCCCTTCTTGAGGGTTACGTTCTGCACCGCGTCCCTCTAGCAGCATACGTCCATACCAATACTGCGCATTTACAACCTTATCGGCAGCTTTACGTATCCACTTAAGAGCCTCTTCCTCATTCTTCTGAGAGCCAAGCCCTTGGGCAAGCGCAACACCAACATTAAACGCAGCCAGAAAATCATCCTGTGCCGCAGCTTTCCGATAACATTCTAAAACTTCGGCAGCTTCTGCTGTGGGAACAATACCTGCCAAGGCCAGATTACCCAATTCAGCCGTAGCTTCCTTATCGCCTTGCTCTGCTGCAATTTTAAACCACTGCGCGGCTGCCTGCGGATCTTTTGGTACCCCCGTACCACTCAGATAAATATTGCCTAATATACGACTGGACGCGGCATGCCCCTGATCCGATGCAAAACGATACCAAGAAATAGCTTCTGCATAATTGGGGGGCATATCGCCTCCCCGTCCGTGCATATCCCCCAAAATGGCAGCGGCTTCACCATCCCCCGCCAAGGCGGCACGCCTTAACCACGTTTCACCTCGCACAGTATCACGCGCAACACCCTTGCCAGAAAGCAGGGCCAAACCATATTTTGCTTGCGCACCACGAACTTTCTTTTCCGCTGCTTTTGCAAAATATTGTGTGGATTCAGGAATGTTTTGCGGAATACCTATGCCACGTTCCGCCATAACACCCATAAGATATTGGGCAGTACCCATATCGCCATCAGCAGCTTTTTTTAGCTCAACTGCGGCATCTGCATAATCTTCCTGCGTTTTTGCTTTAGCAAGCGCTGCAAGACCAAGCCCCAGATGCCCCTGCACGCAACCACTGGCAGCAGCTTTTTGATACCAATCCAAAGCCTGTTCAGGATTACGAATTTCTTCCGGGCCAGCTGTTAAAATATACCCATACAGGGCCTGACCATCAGCATATCCAGCCTCTGCTGCACGCTGGGCCCAGTGTGCAGCTTTAATAAAATCGGGCTCTCTCTTGGTTTGCTCGGCTGAATTATCAAAAATTGATTTCGGTGCTTGATCTTCCACTTCCTGTGGCAGACCATGCAGATACAACGTTGCAAGAATAAAAGAAGCCTGCGCCCATCCATTCTGGGCAGCGCGGCGCATCCAGCGTGCGCCTTCCACCAAATCTGGCGGTGCCCCTTTTGCCGTTAAATAACATTGACCTACTAGAAATTGAGCTTCAGGACTTCCTTCCCGCGCAAGAACGGCCAGTTGGCTGAACGCGACATTAGGTTGGTTTTCCAGTTGTGCTTTGGCCTGCTCAAGCCGCGTTTGTATATCTTTGCCCGACTTGCCAAACGTTTTCTGAAACAGTTTCCAGACCAAAGCACCAACCCTCTACAACTCAGAGTATTATATTTCACCCTTTCTAATCAGGGTTCGCGCATACCATTTGTCATCAATGGCACAAAGCTGTTCAGCATATATTGCATGATAGTACGCTTACCAACACGAATATCCGCCGTAACTGGCATACCTGGCTGTGGGTGAAAGAAATTGGGCACATTATGCAATGTATATTTATCTACCCGCAGACGAACTCTGTAAAAGGACTTGGAAGTGTTATCTGGCGTAACATCTTCTGAGCTTGGCCCACTTCCGTTACCCGACACAAAAGAGTCTGCACTGATAGTTTTTACAGTTGCTTCAGCACCACCATATTGCTGGAAAGGGAAGGTCGCAAACTTCACCAAAGCTTTATCACCAAGACGCACAAAACCTGCATCTTCTCCGGACATAGCAGTTTCAATTTCCAGCCCCTTACCTACAGGCACAAGAGTCATAATTTTTTCGGCTGGCGTTACAACAGATCCGACTGAAACTTTGGCAATATTAAGCACAACAGCATCTTCATCCGCTTTAAGCCCTACCATACTGTTATGTAAAACAGCTTTTTGATAAGAGCCTTTGGCTTCGGACAGCTTATGCTGCGCGGAAATCAGATCTTTATAAATCTCTGCTTTCCACGTTTGAATGTAACCTTCTTTTTCAGATATAGCAGCCGCCAGTTTATTCCGTGTTGAAGATGCCTGCTGCTGGGCCGAAATCTGTGAGCGCTCAACTTCCATCAAATCGTTCTGAGCACTTAAAGTGGAAAGTCGGCTACCTACCTGATCCTTCTGCAACTGCATACGCATTGTATGCACATCACCAGCTACCTTTGCGCGAGCGGCATACATTGCAGCATTTGCAACGTAACCCTGTAAATCACTTTGCAAACTGGCAATCTGCCTGTTGTAGTTTTCAACTTTAGCATCAAATTCTGCCATCCGTCGCAAATAGGCTTCGCCCTGCGGCAAGGTTGCAGCATTGTTTAGGTCGGGTTTGTAAGTCTGTCCGTTAGCTTCTGCTGTAAGGCGATCCACCTCTGCTTGATACTGATCCATCTGAGTTTTCAGATTTTCACTATCTGCACCAGTTTGCGTGGGGTCTAGATGCGCAAGAATATCACCTTTATGGACAAAATCCCCTTCCCTCACATCAATAGACCGCACAATTGATGTATCCAAAGGCTGTATTACCAATGAAGCTTCACTGGAAACCAATCGCCCTTGAGTAGAAACAACACGATCCAGCGGAAACACTGTAAGCCCGATTAAGGAAAACAGCATCAATCCGCCAATAATCCAAATCATATACTGAGCGGTGGGCGTGGGTGGCATATTGACCAGCGCCGCCGTTGGAGAATGAAACTCCAACAATGCAACGGGCATATCCCCTGGTGCATACGGATCATCCGCCTGCTTAAGGAAATCATCCGAAGAGGGCACTACCTCTTGCTGCTGGTTATTGCCTGAAGAACCTTGTGGCACAATATGTGCATCCTGTTCGCTCATGGGATTATTCTCCTTCCGCGATCAAAGATGCATCTCCAGATTGGGCACGAGATTCCGTATGCCGGTTCTGCTGCATCCAAAGTGTCCGATAAATATCACACCGTTCAAGCAGAACGTCATGTGGCGCAATATCAACCACTGCGCCCTGATCCATCACGCAGATCTGATCACAATTCACCAAAGAAGATAGTCGATGAGAAACAATCACCATGGTACGGCCTTTACCAATCCGTTCCAGGTTGGCGTTAACCAAAGCTTCACTTTCTGGATCCAAAGCAGACGTTGCTTCATCCAAAATCATTAGCTTAGGATCAGTAATGACAGCACGCGCAATGGCAAGGCGCTGGCGTTGCCCACCAGAAATATTGGTTGAACCTTCCTCAATAAAGGTTTCGTAACCTGCTGGCATCCGCTCGATAAATTCTTCAGCACCTGCCATTCTGGCAGCGTGAACGACATCATCTATCGTAAACCCTGGGCGGCCAGCGGTAATGTTATCACGAATAGTGCCACGAAACAGGAAGTTATCCTGCAACACAACCCCGAACGAACGGCGCAAATGGGTTAGATTAATTTCACGCAGATCAACACCATCCAGCTTGAGATAGCCTGTATAAGAACGGCTAACACCTTGTAGCAGACGTGTAATGGTGGATTTACCCGAGCCGCTTCGGCCAACAAGCCCAAGCATGGTGCCTGCGGGAACTGAGAAGTTTACATCCTTCAAAGCCAGCCGGGTAGAACCTGGATAAGAAAAATTCACATTTTCAAAGGAAAGTGCCCCCTGAATACGTGGACGCATACCCGTTGTAAGGGCTTGTGTTTCTGTAGGCTGGTTCAACACCGAAGCAGCTTCCCCCAAAGAAGCCATAACTTCGTTGAAGTCATCCATAAGCCTTGCCAATCCAACCAACGGAGCAGCCACACGGCCACCCAGCATCATGAACGCAATCAAGCCGCCCACGCCCACTGTGCCAGGGCTAACAAGAGCCAGATAGGCCCCCACAAGAATGATGCCACGACTGATAAACAGATCTAGCGGCATAACCAATGTTTGAGGCCAGTTTGAAAAACGCCCCACGGCAAGCTTCCAGCGGATAACGTTTGCCGTAGCATCATCCCATGTCTGTTTGCGGATTGGCTCCAAGGCCAATGTTTTCAGCGTACGAATACCAGCCACGCTTTCATACAAAATGGCGCTTCGTTCCCGGTCTGCAGCAAGCTGATTCCCCATCAGCTTGGCCAGCGGCCCCATAGCTACCACCACAATCAAACCAATAAGGCCAGCACACGCCACAGTCATCCATGCCAGCGTCGAACTGAGAATGAACAGGAAAGGCAAAATAACAACCAGTGTGAACAAATCCAGAAAGGTCGACATCAGCCGACCTGTCAGAAAATCTCGCACTTTATAAATGGCCATTACACGCCCAAGCACGTTCCCCGCCTGTTGCCGTTCAAAATACTCCAACGGCAAGGATACAAGACGATTAAACAGATGCAGTGAAATACGAGAATCGATACGCGTTGTGAGCACCAAGGACAGCTCACGTCGGGCGTAACTGATTAAAACTTCATAAATCGAAAATATAAACAGCAACCCAGAAATCGACACAAGTGTCGACATCGAATGGTAGCCTACAACCTTGTCCACCACCTGCATAACAATAAGCGGGGGGAAAATTTGCAACAAACTCAATGTCATGGATGCAATGCATATATCACGCAAGGAGCGCTTTTCACGCAGCACCATCTTAGCCAGCCAACCCAGACTGACTGGTGCCTCGGCTTCTGATTGCCCTTTGCGCTGCTTAATAAGCAGAATATCGCCCGTCCAGATTTGGGACAAGCGCAGCTCATCCACCGGCACGGCGGCTACGGCAGCCCCTTTAAGCGGATCTTGCAGCCATACAACACCACGCTCTGGTGTTGCGTTGGTCATCAACGCTGCCGAACCATCACGGAACATCAGAACGATTGGCGGCGAGTTCACCATCTTAACAAGATAACGCCACTTTATCCGTATTGCCTTTGCAACAGCACCCTGATCTTCCAACCAGCGCACCAACGTTGCAGGAGATGGCGTATTTTCCCCCGGTTCTGCCGCAAAATCACGGATATCCAGCTCCAGACCGTGATACTTGGCAGCTGCAATAACAGCTTTCAGCCTGATAACCGGTGCAGAAACAGGAGCCCCTTGGCCGCGCTCTGTATTTGAAGAAGAACCGGCCTGTTCCGGCACATGATCAGTCTGGTCCACGCACAACCCTTTTGGTTAAACCAACTCAACAAACAGCAATACCGTACAAATATAGCAGAGACTTGTTCGCCCGGCACATGCGCCGTTATGACAGGAGAAGACACACTCTCCAAGTTTTTCTATGTGGTTTATCACAAAATCCATGAAGAAAACGAAGCAGTACCTAAAGTTAGAAACCATTTTAATCAGGAAATTGATAAAAAGAATTTAAAAACCCTTCTTTCCGCAACCGGTTGCGCACTTTTTGTGCTTCATTTTCGCAACATATAACCCATACCGAGCGATAAGGCTCGCAGCGCCCCAGAACACTTTGTTGAGCCTGCGCCAGCAAAAAAGCCGATAGGCCCCCTTGCCCCACACAACAGACGCATTGGGTAGAATGACGCCCAAATTCTGGCCCCAGCACTCCGCTCCAGCGCCAGACATGCTGCCATTTTGCCTTCTGCTCTTCTGTTACTTCTGTATTAACAAGTAAAAGTGCATCTTTGCACCCATATGCTGCATCATCTGGCACTGATGTACAAACATGCAGCATTATCCGGCCATCCTTGGGCTTTGCGCTCTGCTTCATAAGGCTAGTGGACATACGGGCTGCTCTCTGAAATAACGTGAAACCCTGTGCTTTGCGGTGTTGGGAAAGCACTCTTCCCTTTCCTTTTATATTTTATGGTCGCCATGTCTTCTCGTCTGCCTCTTCTTGATGCCCTCCGTGATCAGGTTCTGCTTTGTGATGGAGGCATGGGCTCACGTATCCAGATGCTGGATCTGGATGTCCAGCGTGATTACTGGGGGCAGGAAAACTGCACCGAAATTCTCACGCTCTCACGCCCGGAACTTATCCGTGAAATCCACCGCGGTTATTTTGAAGCTGGCGCAGACATGGTGGAAACCAACACGTTTGGTGGCTCCCCCATCACACTAGGCGAGTTTGGGCTGACAGATAGAACGCGGGAGATCAACAAAAACTCCGCCCTATTGGCGCGCGAAGCCGCAGAAAGCTTTGTCGATGGACGCGCCCGCTATGTTCTGGGTTCCATGGGGCCTGGCACCAAGCTGCCCTCTCTGGGCAATATTGATTATGATAGTTTGGAAGCTGCTCTGGCAGAACAAGCACGCGGTCTGATTGAAGGCGGCGTAGATGCCATCCTAATTGAAACCTGCCAAGACACACTCCAGATTAAAGCTGCCGTAAACGGTGTAAAAATTGCCCGTGCAGAACTTGGTGCTTCCACGCCTATTTTTGTACAGGTTACCGTAGAAACCACAGGCACCCTTCTGGTAGGGCCAGATATTGCTGCGGCAGCCACAGTCATTCACAGCCTTGATGTAGATCTGATGGGTCTGAACTGCGCTACAGGCCCGCAGGAAATGGCCGAACATGTAAAATGGCTATCTGAAAACTGGCCGCGGCTGATTTCGGTCCAGCCCAATGCGGGCCTGCCTGAACTCGTAAACGGCCAGACCCATTACCCCCTAACCCCCGCAGAAATGGCCACATGGGTTGAGCGCTTTATTACAGAAGATGGCCTAAATCTGATTGGCGGATGCTGTGGCACTTCCACACCGCATACAGAAGCGCTGGATGCCATGTTGCGCCGCCGTGCAGAAGGAACAGGCCGCCTGCGCCCTGCCCCTGTGCCGCGCACATCCGTATGGGTGCCTTCTGTTGCCAGCCTTTATTCTCAGGTGCCGCTCCGGCAGGAAAACGCCTATTTCTCCATTGGGGAACGCTGCAATGCCAACGGCTCCAAGAAATGGCGCGAACTTCAGGAAGCGCATGACTGGGATGGCTGTGTAACTGTTGGGCGCGAACAGATACGAGAAGGCTCTAATGCTCTGGATATCTGCACGGCCTTTGTAGGCCGTAACGAACGTGCAGAAATGGATGAAGTAATCAAACGCTTCACCTCATCCGTAAACGCACCATTGGTAATTGATTCCACCGAAACACCGGTGATTGAAGCCGCTCTCAAGCTGCATGGTGGCAAGCCCATTATCAACTCCATCAACTTTGAAGATGGTGAAGGTCCTGCTTCAGACCGCATGACACTGGCCCGTAAGTTTGGTGCCGCTGTTGTTGCCCTGACCATTGATGAAGAAGGCATGGCCCGCAAGCCAGAAGACAAGCTGCGCATTGCCAGCCGCCTTGTGGAATTTGCCTGCGAAAAATACGGTCTACCACAATCTGACCTGATGATAGACCCCCTCACCTTTACCATCGCCACCGGTGCGGAAGATGACCGCAAACTGGGGCAATGGACGCTTGAGGGCATTAAAATGATTCGGGATGCCTTCCCGGATATTCAGATCGTACTCGGCCTCTCTAATATTTCCTTCGGGCTGAACCCAGCAGCCCGTGCCGTGTTGAACTCGGTCTATCTGGATCATGCCGTCAGAGCAGGCATGACAGCCGCTATTGTGCATGTTTCCAAAATCCGTCCACTGCACCTAATTGCCCCCGAAGAGGTAAGGGTTGCGGAAGATCTGATTTTTGACCGCCGCACAGAAGATTATGACCCATTACAAACACTTCTGGCCATGTTTGCAGACCGTAAGGCAGCAGATGCGGTGAAGCGCAAACGGGCTGAAACGGCAGAAGAACGCCTGAAAGACCGTATTGTTGATGGGGACCGAAAAGGGCTGGAAGCAGACCTTGAAGAAGCCATGCAGAACATGGCTCCGCTGGATATCATCAACACCGTTCTGCTGGATGGTATGAAGGTGGTTGGAGAACTGTTTGGTGCAGGCAAAATGCAGCTACCATTCGTGCTGCAATCTGCCGAAACCATGAAAGCCGCCGTTGCCTATCTGGAACCGCATATGGAGCGGACAGATGGCCAGCAGCGCGGCACAATTGTGCTGGCTACAGTAAAAGGCGATGTGCACGATATCGGCAAAAACCTTGTAGATATCATTCTCACCAACAATGGGTACCGTGTTGTCAATCTGGGCATCAAAGTGCCTGTGCAGGACATGATCGAAGCCGCACGCAAGGAAAAGGCCGATGCCATTGGCATGTCTGGCCTGTTGGTGAAGTCCACCGTTATCATGCGTGAAAATCTGGAAGAAATTTCACGCGCTGGGCTGGATACACCCGTTCTGCTGGGTGGCGCCGCCCTTACCCGCAACTATGTAGAAGAAGATTGTGTTGCTGCCTATGCACCCACAGGCCGGGTGGCTTATGCGCGTGATGCTTTTGATGGCCTGACCCTTATGGATCAGGTCAGCCAGAAAAATTTTGATGATTATCTGGCCGCCATCCAAAAACGGCGTGAAGGCAAAGCCACCCGCACCAATGCCCGCGCGCCAGAAACGGCAGAAACACGCGGTTTTGGCCCTGTTGATGTTGCAGCAGCCCGCGCACGGCGCGAACGCCTGACAGCAGATGAACCACCCATGATTCCGCCATTCTGGGGTTCCCGCGTTCTGGAAGCTACACCGGAAGCCGTTCTGCCGTTCCTGAACGAACGCGCACTTTACCAGTTCCAGTGGGGCTTCCGTAAACAAGGCCGCTCCTTGGATGACTTCTTGATCTGGGCACGGCAGGAATTGCGCCCGATCCTGCGCCGCATGCTGGATCTGACAGCCAAAGAAAATATTCTCAAACCGCAAGCCATTTATGGCTACTGGAAAGCCGCCGGCGATGGCAACGATCTGGTGCTGTTTGAAGAAGACGGCACAACCGAAGCCTGCCGTTTCACCCTGCCACGGCAGCCAAAAGCGGATGGCGAATGTATTGCTGACTTTGTGCGCGATATATCAAACCCAGAACGTGATGTTATCGGCTTACAGGTTGTAACAGTCGGCCAGAAAGCATCCGACATCGCCCGCGATTGGTTTGAAGAAAACCGGTATCAGGATTATCTGTACCTGCACGGTCTTTCCGTTGAAATGGCAGAAGCCATGGCCGAATACACCCACAAGCGTATCCGGGCCGAACTTGGCTTTGCTGGAGAAGATGCCCGCGATATGGAAAAGCTGCTTCAGCAGGGATATCGCGGATCTCGCTATTCCTTTGGGTATCCGGCCTGCCCACGCCTGGAAGACCAGCACCCCATTCTGGCCCTGCTGGATGCCGAACGCATTGGGGTTTCCCTAACAGATGGAGATCAACTCCATCCAGAACAGTCTACCTCCGCCCTTGTTATTCTCAACAAGCACGCAAAATACTTCACAATCTAACACCATTGACCAAGGGTGAAGATGCAGCGCATCATTCACCTTATGGTTACCTCACCCCCACCTGCCTCTCCTCCAGCCAGCGTCGCTCTCAAGCGGCTCTGTCGGCAGGTTGGGCTCCATGCCACAAACTGCACTGCTGCGTTTATAGATAACCGGCAGCAGGATGTGGTGCATGAAAGTGCCTTGTTCCTGCAAACCCTACACAAATTGTGGGAAAGCCAAGACGTTGATCCGGCTGAAGTATGGACAGAACTGCTACGTAGGCTGGAAGTGGCAGAATTGCTGATGAAGCTGAACCAACCCCCGCACAGAAAAAAACGAAACGGCAAGATCGTGCGCCCTTGGCGCGTCACCACCAGCAAGCTGCCATAAAATACAGAAGCGCATGACAGGTCGCTCATTCATTGGCATAAAGCGTCCCTCATGGCTGCCATAGATGCTCTCTCTCTGCTGATTATTGGCCTGTCTGCTCTGCATGGCGCATGGCGGGGGTTTACGCGGCATGCGTTAGGCTTTGTCAGTTGGGGCATTGCCATTGTGCTAGCTCTGCGGTTTCACGCAGTTTTTCTGCCCTATGTGCAGCGCTTTATCACCTCTTCTGCGGGTGCGCAGATAGGCGCCTTTATTCTGCTGCTGCTGGGCGTGCTGTGCGCTGGCTATGTGCTGTCTGCAGCTATTGTCCGAATCGTGAAAGCAACACCATTGGATGCGCTGGATCGGCTTCTTGGGCTGCTTTTTGGTATTGTGCGCGGGATGTTTTTGGTGGTCGTGCTCTTCATGGCGGCACAATGGCTTTTGCAACCCCAAGACATGGCCGCCCTGACAGAAGATAGCCGACTGGCCCCTTACATCCGGCTCGGTGCATCCCATATCCAGCCATATCTACCGGATTTAAGCGCAAAAGGGGTTGCGCGGAATCCTTCTACAGGTCATGACGCCACCTTGTGATCCCATACGGCCAGTTTCTGACCTTCTGCGGAGGCCCTGCACGCTTATGCTCGCCCATCCCACGCCGTCTGCTTCCTTACCTGATCCACTGACACTGGATGATGACCATCCGCACGAAGAATGTGCTGTCTTTGGTATCTGGAACGCTAAGGATGCTGCCCCCCTTACCACTCTGGGTTTGCACGCCCTTCAACACCGCGGGCAAGAAGCCGCTGGTATTGTGTGTTTTGACCCGCAGGAACGTCGCTTCCATTCTCACCGGGGCCTTGGCCTTGTCAGTGATGTGTTTGCAGATTCCCGCGTTATGGCCACGCTTAAAGGCACACGCGCCATTGGTCATAACCGCTACGCCACAACAGGCGCTACGCTGCTCCGCAACGTGCAGCCTTTGTTTGCTGAATTTGCGTTTGGCGGCTTGGCCGTTGCCCATAACGGCAACCTCACCAATGCGGACACCCTGCGCAGCGAACTTATCCGCCGTGGTTGCCTGTTCCAATCCACGACAGATTCGGAAGTTTTCATCCATCTGATTGCCATCTCTCTGTACGCAACAGTAGAAGACCGGCTGATTGATGCGCTTAAACGGGTAACCGGCGCATATTCGCTGGTTGTGCTATCTGAAGAAGCGCTGATTGGTGTGCGAGACCCCATGGGTGTGCGCCCGCTGGTGCTCGGCAAGCTGCCATCTGAAGATGGTAAACAACCTTCTTGGGTGCTCGCATCAGAAACCTGTGGTCTGGACATTATCGGCGCAGAATTTGTGCGTGATGTGGAACCGGGCGAACTGGTTGTGATTGATGAAAACGGTATCCGCTCTTTGCGTCCGTTTGGTGACACGCACCCACGCTTTTGCGTGTTTGAATACATCTACTTCGCACGCCCCGATTCTGTTCTGGAAGGCTTGCCTGTTTACGAAGTGCGTAAGCAGATCGGCCACGAACTGGCGCGCGAAAGCCATGTAGATGCGGATGTTGTGGTGCCAGTGCCCGATTCTGGTGTGCCTTCTGCTATCGGCTATGCTGAAGCCAGCGGCATTCCTTTTGAACTGGGCATTATCCGCAACCATTACGTGGGCCGCACCTTTATCGAACCCACAGATCAGATCCGGCATTTGGGCGTGAAGATGAAACACTCCCCCAACCGCCCTATTCTGAGCGGCAAGCGCGTTATTCTGGTAGATGATTCCATTGTGCGCGGCACCACATCCCGCAAGATTGTGGATATGGTGCGGGCTGCGGGTGCAACAGAAGTGCATATGCGCATTTCTTCCCCACCCACACGGCATTCCTGCTTTTATGGCATTGATACGCCAGAACGCAGCAAGTTGCTGGCTGCCCAGAATGATCTGAAAGCCATGGCGGAACTCATTGGCGTAGATAGCCTTGCCTTTATCTCGCTTGATGGGTTGTATCGCGCTATGGGTTATAAAGACCGTCAGTCGAGCGATGCCCGCTATTGCGATGCCTGCTTTACGGGGGAATATCCTATCCCCCTTATTGACCATGATGCGGAGTTTGGCCCGGGCACCGCCTGAAGCCAGCATTCTCACCAAATAAAAAAGCGGCCAACTTGGCCGCTTTTTTTTGTAACCTTTATTCTCCACGCTTTCGCGCAAGATCACCCATGCTGTGCTTTCTTGCGCACAATAGTATGCCGCCCAGAGGATTGCCCGGAAGGAAGCTGGCGCAACTGCTGCGCAGCAACATCTGCCAATTGGCCCAGAAGCTGGCTTAACACCTGTACCATTGGCATGGTGGCACTGGCCTGTGTGCCTTGCAGTGTAAAGTTCTGCATATAATACTGCTCATCCTTACCGGGAGCGCCAGCAGAAGCAGGCTGGATGGATAACGTGGCATCCAACTCCACATTACCTGATGGGCCAGTTGAGAAGCGGCTGATGGACATATCCACATAGGCCTCTGGTTCTGTCGCCACTGTATCATTCTCTACAAACACGCCTGTACCCGGAAGGCGCTGTGCCAGATCACCCGCCATAACGCGGCTGATCTGTGCTGGCAGAGAATCACTCCATGCATCAGCAGAAGATACTGTAAGCTTATAGCCACTATCTACCGTAACAATCCGATCCCGATCCAGACCAGATGCCACGGTTGGTAGGCGCACTTCTACAAAGCGCGGGCCACCCGGTTGCGGTTGGCCGGGCGTAACCGCCAATGTGTAAAGTGAAGGGCTACCGCCAGAGCATGCGGTTAGCGTAACAGCCATAACACCCAATCCGGCCACACCACTCAGGCGGAGCAACATACGCCGGTCAAGACGGGTGTTCATGGGCTTACAAGAAACAGTTTGCGTCATGATCTTATCGTCCTGAAAGCAGTGCGGAAGGATGATTGGTCAGGAAGTCTGACAGGAAACGCAGGGAGCGCGCTGTCTGCCCCAACTGCACCACCATGGATTGCAGATTGCGATGGAAATCACTGTTGCCGCCATAACTGGCCAGCAAGCGGTTGGCATTTTGCAGGGTTTGATCAAGCTGCTGTGCCATTTCTGGTAGACGCTTGCTCAACGGTGCCATGCCGTTGCGCAGATCCTTTGTAAGTGCCTGCAGGTTCTGCATGGAATTCCGCAACCCAACCAGAGACTGCTTTACATCTGGGCTCACCAGTGTCTGATCTGCATGGGCTAGCAGGTTATTGGCGTTTGTACCAATCTGTTCAAATGGCATCGCGGCCAAACGAGATGTAATGGTGGACAGGGAATCCATAATCCCGCCCATACCACCAGCTTGGCTTGGAATAACCAGTGTTGCGCCTTCCATGCTGGTTGTAGCGGGCGCTGGGTTCTTGATAAAGTTAAGGGAAATCATCCCCTCCCCCGTCAGGAAGCTCACGCTATCTGTTGAGGCACGCAGGCCGTTCGCTACCAAAGTGCGGAACATGTCTGTCAGATTATTATTCCGTAGCTCAGCCGAAGACAGCACACGTTCAGGCTGCACTTCCATGCCAATACGTACGCGCGGATGCCCGGGGTTGGAGCTTAGATCCAGCTTTACACTGGTTACATTCCCCACCTGAATCCCAAACATCGTCACCTGGCTGCCAACATCCAGACCTTTGACAGAAGACATCACATAAGTCGCAAGGGGCACGCGCTCACGGTAGCCCGCATTATCTGCATCCTCATGCGTGTCATACAGCTTGAACACTGTATTAGCCGGAGCCTCTGATGCCGGGTGCATGCGGCTTTCTGCAACAGGTGGCAAACCAAAAGCCACGCCACCAGAAAACAAAGCCTGCAAGGATTGCAGCTGCACTTTAAGCCCACCGGCACCAAATCCAACCTTAACGCCAGACACATTCCAGAAGCGGGAATTGGTATTCAGGTAATGGTCATAAGGGTCGCGCACAAAAATCTGGATCATCACCGGGCCGCGGCCGCCGGGTGGCATGGTGTACCCCAGCACTTCCCCAACATCCACATCACGGAAGAAAACAGGAGCGCCCTGCCCGATAGACCCAATATTACCCGCTACCAGCGTGTAAATACGGCCCGGCTGATCAGACCGCACACCCGGGGGCGCTTCCAACCCTTCAAACGTTGTGGTGCGTTTGCCTGCGGGGTGGCCATTTTTGTTCAGGCCAGGATCAAACGCAATATACGCACCAGACATCAGGGTTTCCAAACCGGTAATGCTGGCCCCATTGATACGCGGACGCACAACCCAAAACCGGCCGCTATCCGTAAGCATATCATTCGTACCCTTGTTCATACGGATACGCACTTTGACATGCCGCAGATCATCAGTCAGCGAAACATCTTCCACCGTACCTAAAACCACAGATTTGTTTTTCACCTGTGTCTGGCCGCTGGTCAAACCATCTGCCGTATCAAATACAACGGTAATTTCTGGCCCGTTATCCATAAAACTGCGCCAGACCAGAAAGCCCGCAATCAGCACGGAAACAATGGGGATAATCCAGATAATGGAAAACCGAATGCGCCTTACCAGAGCATCCTGAGCACTTTCCCCTTCTGGAGGAGAGAAATGATTATGACTGTGTCCGTTCACGCCCTGTCCGGCTCCATGTTGTCCCAATATGCAGCGGCCTCAATTTTTGCCGGACAATTTTGCCCGGCATCGGCTGGGGCCGTATCGCCGTTTTTGCCCGCTGCATCCCACATCAGCCGAGGGTCAAATGCATGCACTGCAAAAATTGTCAGCACCACTACGGCGGCAAAACATACCACACCACCATTGGCGCTGATGCTAGCCATACTGCTGAAGCGCACCATAGCCACCAGAATGGAAACCATGAACACGTCAATCATAGACCAGCGCCCGATAACATCTACCAGCCTGTAAAGTCTGGATCGAGCAGGCAGATTTCGTGCAGAATGGCACTTGGTGCTGATCACCATAAACATCAGCCCGATAATTTTAAGAACGGGCACCAGCACGCTGGCAAAAAGTACCAACAGGGAAAGCGGGATCATGTTGCTCTCCCACAGCTCTATGGCCCCTTCCACAATAGTATGCCCTGTTCCCGCACCCAGCCGGATAACGGTCATAACCGGGTAAATATTGGCAGGCAGGTAAAACACCACCGCAGAAACAAGCAGCGCCACAGTGCGGGCAATGCTGTCTGGCTTGCGTTGCCGCAACACATGCCCACAGCGTGGGCAAAAACCCAGTGGAGCTGTTTGATCCAACTTTTCATCAAACACCAGCACCGCAGAGCAAGAAAGGCAGGATACCATATGGCTGGCTGGTGGGATCTGATCATCCGGCCCGATTTCCTCGCAGGTCAGACGCACACGTTGATTATCCATCCGCCGCAAACTGGTATCTGTTTGCCTGCGTCGCCAAATCAGTTCCGTATCCAAAGTGGCATCTGTGGCAGACATGGTAACCATAAGTGAGGCAACCAGAAAGACTGCTGCCCCAACTTGTACGTAAGCCATATCTGACAGCTTGGTATAGGCCACGAAAACGCCCAGAATATATACTTCCACCATCGACCACGGGCGTAAACGTTCATACCACTTCAGAAGATGCGGCACCCAGAACGGCAGCTTGGGCTGAAGCGCGCCCACCAGCACAAGCATCATCATGCTGATAACAAGCCCCGGCACAATAATGGTGGCTATTGCCACCAACACGCCAATTTCGCCCCAGCCCTCATGCAGTAATTCTATCGGGCCGGTAAGGATATCTACGGTTCTCTCCCGCCCATACAGATCCAACATCATCAAGGTGGAAAGCAGCATGGCCAGGTAGAGAGATGCCGAACTGATGCAGAAGGCCAATGGCGTTGCGATAGGAGAGGTACGATTACGCCGATCCAGCAACTGCCCACACCGACAACACCGTGCCTGTGTTCCGGGCTTAAGCTCTGAAAGGTGCTGGTAATGACCACAACAGGGGCATTCAACAATACCCTGCACAAGCCGAACATGCCGCTTTTCATCAACCGGAACATTCTGCCCGGGATTAAGGGCCTCCCGCACCAGGCCAAATAACTGCGACATATTCATACGGATAGTTCTTAAAACGAAAAAACCGTTCCGTCACACTCAAAACAGAATGGCACCCCTGCTTAAAGCCAGAAATGCCGTTTTGTTGTTGTTCAAGTCACCAAGTGAATTGCAATTTCTCCTTGCGTAGGCATGGGGATCATGATAGTCACCGCCCCGCAAACAAAATGTGCCCGCTTAGCTCAGTTGGTAGAGCACGTCATTCGTAATGATGGGGCCGGTGGTTCGAATCCGCCAGCGGGCATTTCCTTTTGCACTTCCCAAAATACTGAATACGCTTTTGCATTATGCTGTAGAATTGCGTTTTATATCCACCCAATCAAACAGATTTACTACTTTGGTGGCGTATTCAGCTTGTACAAACTTATAAGCAAATGGCGGCCGTTAGAATAATTCATCCCACCTACAGTGCCCAGACTGACGGCATCTTTCGCTTTATTCCCCAACGCTGCCATAAATACTGATGTATCTCGCTTATCAACAAGCGCGACCGTGCATTTTGCATCTGCCTTCATGGCTGATGCCGCATTTTCTGCGCCTGTTAGCAGCACTTTGCCCCCAAGCAGAAAGACCAGACTGGGTTCAGAAAATGACACTGAAACAACATGCGACTCTGCACACGGTTGGTGCGCCTGCACCAGTGCTGTCAGGCGTGGTGCCAACCAGATGCTCTGAATCTGCGGCACAACAACTGTAAACAGCCCCACATAAAGCAGTATGGCAGCAGCCACACTGCTTAACGCTGCCTGCTGCAAACGCGCACGCGTAATGTACCATGCAGAAAGACCAACAAGCGGCAACACACCCACAGCCAAAACAATTGCTGCTACAGATATCTGGTGTTCAAGCACCCAAACAAGCGTTGGACCGGCAACAGCCAAGGCAATACCTACCAAAGCCCATGCAACAGCATAAATGCCTAGCAATACCTTGCCCCAAACACGAACAGGCCAATTGCGCCATACATCCCCACCCTGAACCAGAAACGCGGCTGTAAGAATGGCAATAGCTGGATAAGTAGGCAGCACGTAATGCGGAAGCTTTGTAGCAATAGCTTCAAACACCAGCCAATGCGGCATAATCCAGCACAGCAAATAGCGCACAGTCTCTTGCTTACGCGCATGCCAAACCAAGGGCACCACGCACGCAGCAAAAAATGATCCAGGCCAGAACGCCAGCAGGAAAACCAGCAGATGGTAACCTGGCGGCAGCCCATGCGCTTGCTGCCCAGAAGCCACTTTGCCTAAAAAATTGGTGCCAACAGCATTCCGAAAAAATTCACCGTGGCTCACAACCCCAATAGCTACACACCACGGCACCAGAATAGCAGCAGACAAAAGCCAGCCCCATGCCGGGCGCATTCTGCGCCACAAACCGAAATCCCGCTCCAGCATCCCCAACACCAGTGGTGTGGCAAGAGATGGGATAAGAATGACCGGCCCTTTCAACATCAAGCCGCAGCCAATAGCGCCCCAATACAGCAAAGCCCGTTTTACTGGTGTGGCCACGCCTTGCTGGCGATCTCGCAAAGCACCTGTTAGCGCCAATTGGGATAGCAGCACCGTCAGCAACAAGCAGGAATCGATCGTAGCCATCCGGCTTTCTGCTGCCACCAGAACAGAAGCCATAAACAGCAAACCCGCACCAAGTCCGGCCGATGCCCCAAACAGCATGGAGCCAATAAGCGCCGTTAGAACAACAGCACCAGACATGGCCAAAAGCGAGGGAATGCGATACGGCCATACAACCCGCTGATGCTGCATGCCTGTAAGAGAAACAGCAGCAGCCTCCAGCCAGTAAATACCAGCGGGCTGTAAATAACGTGGTTTATCCTGAAAGCGCACATCTACAAAGTTGTGCGATTCTAGCATCTGCGCCGTGGCTTCCATGTATCGGGGTTCATCCCGATCGAATGGTGGCGTAACGGCCCGCCCCGGCAAAAACAGCAAAAAAGCAGCAAGGCCTAAAAGCAGCAGGGCTTTAATAGAAAGTGATTGGTGACCGTTTTTCTGCTTCAGCATTCACGAATCGATTTTGGAAGATGTGTGCGATTCCGTAACCACATCACGCCCAGCAGATCCCGCACCCCAACGACAGCGCGATTGAAGTTGGTATATTTAGACTGCCCATGCAAACGCGGCCTGTGTGTAACTGGGTGACACACCAACGGCACACCGTAAGATGCAAACAATGCTGGAAGAAAACGATGCAAACCTTCAAACTGCGGCAAGCGCAGAAAGTCTGCTCGCTGAAAAATTTTGATTGGCGCACCTGTATCCGGGCACTGATCATTTAGTAATTTTTGTCGCAGCCCGTTAGCGAAACGTGTTGCAAAGCGGCGAGACCAACCATCTTTACGGCGTGTGCGCACCCCTACAACAAGCGGTGGCCTACCCTTGGTAGCCTGTGCCTGCGCAAGGGAAATCAACTTACCAAGTTCACGCGGATCATCCTGGCCATCGCCATCAATTGTGGCAATCCAAGTCCCTCGGGCAGTTGTAATGCCTGTACGCAACGCGGCAGACTTACCGCAACGCCGATCATGAGAAAGAATACGCAAGTTCGGCAAACACTCATCCCGCAAGCGTTGCAAAACTTCTACGGTTTGATCCTGGCTGCCGTCATCCACAAAAACAACTTCGGCCGCAGGCAACTGCTGCATGGCCTCGGCTAATTCTCGGCAAACCTGTGGCAGGTTATCCTGTTCATCCAAAACAGCAATAACGATGCTCAGTACGAACTGAGCATCGTTATGCTGTGACGGTGCGGCTGAAACCAGACCTGTCACATCTTCACCATTCAGCTGATAATGTTTCAGGCTGCCTTGCGCGCAAGAGCGGCAGGCAAACCAGCCAGCGCCTGATCAACAAGCCCTGCGGCTTTCTGTTCATCAAGCGTCTGAGGAATAACACCATTGGCAGCCTGTACAGCCACATCAATTGCAAGCTGGCGCACTTCTTTAATAGCCGCACGTTCTACAGCAGCAATACGATCACGTGCCATTTGTTCATGGCGCTGCACAGCGGCTTCTGCCTCTGCGCGTGCTTTCTGGGCCATTTCGGCAGCCTGCTGATGAGCCTGCTCCACATAAGATTTGGCTTCTGCCAGTGCCTGCTCACGATCACGCGTGGCATCTTCTAGCATCTGCTCTGCTTCTCTTCTCAAGCGGGCAGCTTCATCCAGTTCTTCACGGATACGGTTGGCGCGGCTGTCCAGAATGGTGGCAATAGGCCCCCAAATCTTTTTACCAACCAGCACAAAGAACAGAACAAACGAAACAGCGACCCAGAAACCCGCTTCGTGAAAAATGCCAGACATGACGAAAATTCCCCCGGAGCTGGTCAGATAGTGCTGTGCGCCGAAGCGCTTTCAACCTTCTGGGCAACAAGCTGAGCATCAGGCACAATACCCGTCAGACGCTGAACCAGAGCCTGCGTGGTATCACCCGCAATTTCTTTAAGCGCGCTCAATGCACGCGTTTTTTCCTCAGCCACGCGTTTTTCGGCATCAGCAATTTCTGCTGTTACTCGCGCGTTGATTTCCTGCATCTGCTGTTCGGCTGCTTTATGTTCTTCTGCCAGAACCTGATCAAGATGCGCCTGGGCTTCTGCCATAGCATCTTTACGGGCCTGCTGAAGTTCAGCAACAGCTTTATCGGCATCCTGCTTGGCCGCACGTGCAATTTCCAGATCCCCGGAAATACGCTTGCTACGGTCTTCCAGCACCCGGGTAATACCGGGCAGCATGGCTTTGCTGAGCACCATATAAAAGACGAAGAAAATTACCGCGCCCCACATAACCTGACCGGTTACAAGGGGGTTGGCAAAATCTAGCTGAGGCATTCCCGTGGCATATGCACCAGGCGCGGAAACGGCCAGAAGAGACACACCGGAAACCGTTGCGAACAGACCGGCACGAAGCATCTTCTTAATCACACCCACAGGAATGTTCTCCTCTTTCCTGAAAGCTTTCTCAGACGAACAGGATCAGGAACGCGATCAGCAGCGCGAACAGAGCGATAGCTTCTGTCAGAGCAAAGCCGAGCATACCCAGACCGAACACATGCGGACGGGAAGCCGGGTTGCGCGCAATGCTGCTTACCAGCGTGGAGAAGATGTTGCCGAGGCCGATACCAACGCCGGCAAGGGCGATCACGGCGATACCTGCACCGATTTCCCGGGCTGCAGCGATGTCCATATCAGTCACTTCCTTGTTTCAAGTACAGTTCAAACGAAACGGGCAAAGCAGCTCCTCAGTGAGCCACGGCCTCCCGCAGGTAGATGCACGTTAGAATGGCAAACACATAGGCCTGCAACACACCAACAAGCAACTCAAGAGCCATCAGTGCCACGTTAATGGCAATCGGCCCAACCGCAAACACGTCACCCACCACACCAAAACCGGCGAGCATGACAACAAAGCTTGCGAAAATATCGAACATGACATGCCCGGCAACCATGTTGGCGAACAGTCGGATGGAGAGGCTGACAGGACGCGAAAGAAAAGAAAGAATTTCAATCGGGATCAGCAGCGGAGCCAGGAATGGGCTAGCGCCTTCCGGCATAAAGTGCGCAAAGAAACGCAGCCCCTGCACCTTAAGGGAGACAATAACCGTAAGCACAAACACCATCATGGCCAGCGCAAAGGTTACAGCAATATGGCTGGTAAACGTAAAGGAAAACGGCAGCAGACCAATATAGTTACCGGCCAGAATAAAGAAGAACAGCGTGAAGATGAATGGGAAGAAAGCCGTGCCTTCTGGCCCGATCGTATCAACCGCCATGTTATGAATAAATTCGTAACAAACTTCTGCTGCGGCCTGCAAACGACCAGGAACCACCGCTGCTGGGCGCATACCAAAATATAGGAATGCCAGAACCAGACACACTGCCACAATCATGTACAGGGGGGATTGGCTGAAACGCAATGCTTCGCCCAGCCCACCAAGAACGGGATGAAGCTCAAACTGTTCAAGTACGTTGATGCTGGAACCGCCCGCCACAACCGCTCTCCTAAAACCCTTTACCGCATCCGAATCATATCCGGATTACAGCTTCTTACTTACCGTCTATCGACTTGACCAGCCGCCAAACATTCAGCACGCCAGCACCTCCGCCCATCAGTGCGAAAATAATGAGAAAAACTGCCCGGGTTTTTAGCCAGTGATCTAGCTCCCACCCAATGGCAACGCCCACTATCAGTGCTGAAAGCATTTCTGCCCCAGCTCTTAGCGCCAACCCAGGAAGAGATTGCTCTACAGCATCTTCTTTCTCGGCTGAATCTTCCTTTTTTTCCAGGCCGGAGCGGCGTTCTGCCGCCTTTAGCCGAGCATCAAAGGAATCGTTACCGTTCTTACTCATTCTTCGCCCCTTCAGAGGGGTGCAGGCGCTTGCTAACGGGGCTGTCATATCCTGTCAAGAAACCATGATGGGTAGATGCATCAAAATCTGTCTTTTCCATCATAATTCCCCACAAAAAATCAGACTGTGTCCGTCACGCCCACTAAACCGCGCGCATAATCCACAGCGGAGAACGGCCGCAGATCTTCTGCCTGTTCACCTACACCCACAGCATGCACAGGCAACCCAAACTGATCAGCCAGCGCCACCACAATGCCCCCACGGGCAGAACCATCCAATTTTGTCACGACCAAACCGGTCACATTCACAAGTTCGCGAAACACACGCACCTGCTCCACGGCATTCTGGCCAGTTGTGGCATCTAGCACCAACAACACGGAATGTGGCGCTGTTTCATCGAACTTACGCATGACGCGAATAATCTTGGCAAGTTCTTCCATCAACGCACTTTTATTGTGCAAGCGGCCAGCCGTATCTACAAACAGCAGATCAGCCCCTTCCGCCTTACCGCGCTTAAGTGCCTCAAAGGCCAGACCAGCCGCATCTGCACCGGGAGGACCGGCAATAACCGGGCAACCCGTTCTTTCACCCCAGATCTGCAACTGCTCTACAGCAGCGGCGCGGAAGGTATCACCCGCCACCATCATCACCTTCTTACCTTCTTCGGTAAAAAAGCGGGCCATTTTGCCAATAGTGGTGGTTTTACCTACGCCATTCACACCTACCACCAGCACAACATGGGGTTTGTGTTCAGGATCAGGCTCAAAAGGCTTTGCAACGGGCTCAAGAATCGCGGCAATTTCGTCTGCCAAAGTTGTGCGGATTTCCTCATCCGTCACTTCGGTTCCGAAACGGGAGGAACGGAAGGATTCGATAATACGCTCTGCAACAGCCGGGCCCATGTCTGCTGTAATCAGCAGGTCTTCCAGCTCTTCCAGCGCTTCGTCATCCAGCTTGCGCTTGGTGAAAATGCCCGTAATCCCCCCACCCAGTTTTTGGGTGGAACGCGACAAGCCCTGCTTGAGACGAGAGAAAAAACCAAGCGCCATCTCAGATCCTTTCCACCACCAGCCCGGCCTTATCGGCCATTGTGGGCTGAAGGGTTATAATTTCCCCCACTTCGGCTTCACCCTGCGCAAGCCGCACCGGCGCAAACTGTTCACTATGGCCGGTTGTGGGGGTTTCCATCAGCACACGTAGCGGCTGACCTATAAGACTTTCATAATACCGGGCGGCAGAAACCGCCCCCACCTCCCGCAACTGCGCAGCACGTGCCTTGCGCTCGGGCACAGGCACTGCACGCATACGTGCAGCAGGCGTTCCTGGGCGTTCACTATACGGAAAGACATGCAGATACGGCAGCGCCTGCTGGGCAAGAAAATTGCATGTTTCTTCAAACAGCGATTCGTCTTCTGTTGGAAAGCCCGCAATAATATCAGCACCAATTCCAATATCTGGCCGCAAGCTTCTTGCACGTTCCACCACCCGCGCCGCATCAGCCACCAAATGCCGCCTCTTCATACGTTTGAGAATAAGGTCTGACCCAGCTTGCAAAGAAAGGTGCAGATACGGCATAAAACGCGGCTCTTCTGCCAGAAGAAGCCAGATATCCTCGTCAATTTCTACCGGATCAACCGAAGACAGACGCATCCGCTCCAACTCTGGCACCAAACGCAACACGCGGCGGCAAAGCTGACCAAGCACCGGTTTGCCGGGCAGATCTTCCCCCCAGGATGTCATATCTACCCCGGTGAGCACGACTTCCCGATACCCAGACTGCACCAAAGCACGCACCTGCTCCACCACTGCACCAACTGGTACAGACCGGGAAGGCCCGCGTCCAAACGGAATGATGCAAAACGTGCACCGATGATTGCACCCTTGCTGAACCTGCACAAAGGCCCGTGTACGGCCTGCAAACTCAGTAACCAGATGCGCAGCAGTTTCCTTGGCTGCCATGATATCGGATACAGCAAGCGGCTGAGACAAAGCAGCTGCAGACCAACTTTCGGCCTTTAGCTTTTCCTCATTCCCCAACACACGGGCTACGCCGGGCAGATCACTCCAGCTTTCGGGGTTAATCTGGGCAGCACACCCGGTAACCACAATACGGGCATCCGGGTTTTCACGATGCGCCCGACGAATAGCCTGCCGCGCCTGCCGCTCTGCTTCTCCCGTAACGGCACAGGTGTTCACGATAATTACATTATCCAGTGAAGATGCGTGATTACGCATCACTTCACTTTCCCATGTGTTCAAACGGCAGCCAAATGTGAGAATTTCCGGCTTGCTCATTCCGGGTACACGGCCAGATCAACCGTCCCTTCAAAAGCTGTTGTTGCAGAGCCTGTCATGAGCACATGATTGTTTGGTGCCCATTCAATCTGCAAAATACCACCATCCAGCTCGACTTCACACACACGCTCTACCAAACCGCGCCGCGCCGCATTCACCACCGCGGCACATGCGCCAGAACCACAGGCCTCCGTCACACCGGCTCCACGTTCATGCACCTTAAGCCGCATACGTGCAGATCCATCAATACGCGCAAACCCAATATTGGCCCGTTCAGGAAAAAGCGGATCATGCTCCAGCGCCTGCCCTTGGGAGAGACGCGCAAAATCTTCCACAAAAAACGTTGCGTGCGGGTTCCCCATAGATGCAGCCGCGGGATCACCCTCCAATGGCAGATGCAGCGTATCCATTTCCGCAACCAAAGGCACATCCTGCCAATTCAGGCGAGGTTCACCCATATCTACCGTAATCAGCCCGTTTTCTTCTATCCGTGCAGGCAAACGCCCAGCACGCGTTTGCAGCACAGGCGTTCTGTTGCCCGTTTCACGCCAGATCAGATCAGCCACACAGCGTGATGCATTTCCGCACGCGCCTGCCTCTGATCCATCGGGATTAAAAAAGCGCACAAAAACGTCTGCCCCTTCCGCACAGGCCGGACGCAACGTTACCAACTGGTCACACCCAATGCCACGGCGCCTATGCGCCAAGGCAGCAATACGGGCTGGCGTAAGGGGCAAATGCCCACCACGCTCGTCCAGAATGACGAAATCATTCCCCAGACCATGCATTTTACGGAAAGATGTCAGCATGCTGTGGCTTATACGCCACTTTAAGCGCCGATGCCATGAGAGAAAGCAGCCAACAGGCCCGGAAATCAGTCTTTTCCGCGCCCTGCTGGCATAATTGTAACGTGCTTACACAAAGCGCCCCGGAGCACCGCGCTGCAATACTTCAATTTTATAACCATCCGGGTCTGTCAGAAAAAAGAACTGCCCAACCACATGGCCTTTGTTTTCCAGCGTTTTAACCGGCGTAACCGGGTGCCCGGCAGCTTCCATACGCGCATGTTCACGCTGCACATCTGCAACAGACACGGCAAGATGGCCGTAACCCTCACCTAAATTATAAGGCTCAGCCCGCCCGTGGTTAATTGTAAGTTCAAGCTCAAATGTCTGCTCATCATTTGCCAGATATACCAATGTAAAACTCTCAAATTCAAACCGACCCACAGGTTTGATGCCTAACGTATCTGCATAAAAATGTGTGGATCGTGCCTCATCCAACACCCGCAACATGCTGTGGATCATCTTGGCCATAAAAATATTCCTTTACCAAACAGAGCATAATAAAAACCGAAGCCTGTGCTTAACGCACATCTTTTTTCCCTGAAATTATTTTTTAAGGAGAGAGCTCTTTACGGCAAGCCAAGGAAAATGGTTCACATTCATATAAGAACCACTTCAACAATATTTGAAAAGCGAATGCGCATCTTCCGCCAGTTTTCCTGCCGCATGGCACATCATATTAAAACAGGCCTATGCATGGGCACTGTGCTGGCTTCTGGCGGAATGGCCATGAATTACGCTTTTCCGGCTTATGCCGCGGCAGATGATGCGGCCTCCCTTGATGCGTTGGAACAGCAAATTTCGCGCATTCAAGCCGAACAGCACGAATTGCAAAAAGCGTTGGTAAGCGTGCAAAAGCAGATTGCCCAGCGGCGCGGCACAGCACACGCCAGCAATGGCAACTCCTCTACGGGCAGGGCTGTTTCTGGCAGCCACCACGCAGTTGCCAACTCAGGTTCAGGCTCTGGTGTTACCGTTGCCATGCAGGATGGCACAATTGCCAGCACAGCTTCCACTGATCCGGGTATTAGTGCGCCAGCCTCAACGCGTTCTGGCGGTTCCTTGCGCCATGCTATGGGCCCAGATGCACAACCTGTGTTTTCTGGCAAAAATGATACCCCGGAAGTGGAATCTGTTGTCGGGCATCGCGCAGAAGATATGATTGCCCGCATTGCAGACAACCAGGTTGGCGCGCATCAGCGTGAAACTGCTGGCGCACAGGCTGCTGGCGCGCTGGGTGACCACGGGGTGTTCCACCTTGGGCCGCTTACCCTGATTTTGGGTGGCTTTCTGGATGCCGCAGCGGTGGAATCAAACCGCCATACCTCCACCGGCACCTTCAACTATTGGGCGGACATGCCTTACAAAGGGGATGCCCGTTACCATACAGACAACTTTGAGGGTAGCGCACGTTACAGCCGCATTTCTCTTATGGCTCGCGGCAACATAGATAAAAACTCCACCATTTCCGGCTTTTACGAAATGGACTTCGGGGCTGGCGCCTCCACAACAGATCCGTACGAAAGTAACAGTTACACTTTCCGTATGCGCCAGCTTTATATGGCCTACGATAACAGTGCTCTGAACTTCCACTTTCTGGCTGGGCAAGCATGGAGCATGCTCACACCAGGCCGCGTGGGTATTATTCCGCGTCAGGAAAATCTACCACTCACCATCGAATCCTCCATGCTGGCAGGCCAGACATGGGCGCGGCAGCTACAGTTCCGGTTTGTAAAAGACTTTTTCCAGCACAGACTGTGGGCCGGTCTTTCCATCGAAAACTCGGCCACGCTGTATAATGTCGACAGCTTTTCCAGTGTAACGGATGGGCAAGTGCGCTTACCAAACGGGCGTATTGCAACCATAGGGTATGACGGCACCGGCCTGACCAACAATGCCCTTTTCCCCAACGAAATTGCTCCAGACATTATTGGCAAACTGGCATGGGATCCACACTGGGGCCACTACGAAGTTGAAGGCATTCTGCACTTTCCTCATACACGTGTTTCTGAACTTGGGGGCGGGCGCAACCATACTGCCATTGCTGGTGGTGGTGGTGGCTCTGTTGTCCTTCCAGTTCTGCCGCATAAGGTAGAGGTGCGTCTTGCTGGTTTGGCTGGGGTGGGTATTGGCCGTTACGGGTCTGTGCTGCTGCCGGATGCTACGCTTAATTCTAAAGGTGAGCCCTCACCAATTCCATCCATACAAGGCACGGCTGGTATCATTGCCCATCCTAACCAACTTATTGATGTGTATGGTTACTTTGGATATCAGCAGGCTGGACGTCGTTACTTTAATGCCAATGGCTCTGCCTATGGGTATGGCAACCCATCGTTTGATAACAGCGGCTGTAATGTTGAAATGGCCACCGAGCTTTCAACCCTTGGCTGCACAGGCAACACCCGCAGCGTCATGGAAGCCACCGTTGGCGCATGGTATCGTTTCTTCAAGGGCCATTACGGCACTGTGGAAGCCGGTTTGCAGCTTGCTTATTCCCGCCGCAAGGCTTGGGAAGGGCTAGGTGGCGCGCCAAGTGCTGGTATGAGCCAGGTTTTTATGGATTTCCGCTATCTTCCTTTCCAGTAAAAGCGCATAATTCCTGTGCTATAAAATCATGCAGTACAGGGTTCTGCCGTCAAACTACTAGCTTTTCCGGGCAGGAACCTTTATCTCGCATTTCTATTCCCGTTGCCCGGATCCGGATTGTATGCCTTTTCAGAATGCTCCTGCCCCTCTCGCTCGTGCTCTTGCTGCACGCGGCTTTACTGCTCCTACCGCTGTTCAGGCCGCCGTTCTGGCCGATGATGCCAAAAATCGCGACCTGCTGGTTTCAGCCCGCACCGGATCTGGCAAAACTGTTGCTTTCGGCCTCACGCTGGCTGACCTGCTGCTGAATGATGCAGGCCGCTGTGTGCCATCTGGCGCGCCTATTGCTCTGGTTATTGCCCCCACGCGTGAACTTGCTTTGCAAGTACGCAGTGAGCTGGAATGGCTGTACGCCGAAACCGGCGCACGGATTGTTTCTTGCGTTGGTGGCATGGAACCCCGCAAGGAAGCCCGCGCCCTTGCCTCTGGCTGCCACATTGTTGTGGGCACGCCGGGCCGCCTGTGTGACCATCTGCGCCGCGGCGCACTTGATCTTTCACACCTGAAAGCCGTGGTGCTGGATGAAGCAGATGAAATGCTTGATCTGGGCTTCCGTGATGAGCTGGAAACCCTGCTGGACGCCATGCCCAAAGAGCGGCGTACCCTGCTGTTTTCCGCAACCATTGCCCGCGATATTGCAGCCCTTGCACGCCGCTATCAGCAGGATGCCCTGCGCATTGACACGGTGGGGACAAACACCCCCCATGCCGATATTACCTACCGCGCCGTTCTGACAGAACAGGGCGATATGGCAGGCACGGTTGTAAACGTGCTGCGGCTGATGGAATCCTCCGCTGCCATCGTTTTCTGCCATACGCGTGAAGCTGTACGCCAGTTGCAGGCGATTCTGACGGAACGCGGTTTTTCCTCCGTCGCCATTTCAGGCGATCTGGGACAGAATGAACGCAGCCGCGCCATAGAAAGCCTGCGCCACGGCCAAGCCCGTGTATGCGTGGCAACAGACGTGGCCGCTCGCGGTATTGATATTCCGGATTTGGGGCTGGTTATCCATGCCAGCCTGCCTTCCAACCCTGCAACCTTGCTGCATCGCTCCGGTCGTACAGGCCGCGCAGGCAAAAAAGGCACTTGTGTACTGCTGGTACCGCCAGCACGCAGAAGATTGGCAGAGCGTCTGCTTCAGGCCGCCAAGGTAACCGCAGAATGGAGCGGTGCCCCTACTCCAGCAGCTATTGCTACTGCGGATGCCGAACGCCTTTTGGCTGCGCCATTCCTTTCTGCCCCAGCACCAGAAGATGCAGAAACACAAACGCTGATCAGTCGCCTAGCTGCCGAACACACACCAGAGCAACTTGGGGCGGCCCTTGTTGGCCTGTGGCATAAAAGCCTGCCTGCCCCTGTTTCCGTGCGGGTGCTCACACCAGATGCACGCCGTGCTGCCCCGCGTGAGCGTGATCCCAACCGTCCTGTGCGCGAAAGAGAACGTGCACCCGCCATGGATGGCAAATGGTTCCGTCTTTCTGTTGGTCGTGAAGATCGGGCAGACCCCAAATGGCTGGTGCCTATGCTGTGCCGGTTGGGGAACATTAAAAAGCAGGATATCGGGTCTATCCGTATCACGCAGGATCATACACTGGTTGAAATTTCTCCAGATAAAGCCGAGCAGTTTGCATCTTGCGCCTCTGCTACGGACCCGGACGAAATTACAGTTGAACCCGCAGCAGCACCCCGCAAAGGTGGCGGTGGCGGATCTCGCCCAGCCTATGCTGATCGGAAACCAAAAGGTGGCCGCTCCTTTGCACCACGTCGGGAAGGCGCTAGCAAAAGCAATTCTTCCCGCAAGCGTAAGCCGAAATAAACTTTATACGCATCAACTCATCAGGCCGCACGTAGCGGCCTGATGTCGTTTAAGCCAGCCTTACAAAGGCGGTAGAGTGGTTGCATCCCGAAGGTCGGAAGAAACCCGGTCTTTCTGAGCTTTCCAAGCCTTCCGCGTATTTTCCCCCGCATTAGTCCAACGATCTGTAACATTTTTTTCTGCATTGGTTACACGGTCGCGTTGAGCCTGCAGCTTCTCACGTGCTTCCTCACCACTGTTGTTCCAGCGGTCACGCACATTCTTTTCCGCGTTGGTTACACGGTCGCGCTGAGCCTGTAGCTTCTCACGTGCTTCCTCGCCACTGTTGTTCCAGCGATCACGCACATTCTTTTCCGCATTGGTTACACGATCGCGCTGAGCCTGTAGCTTCTCACGTGCTTCCTCACCACTGTTGTTCCAGCGGTCACGTACATTCTTTTCCGCGTTGGTTACACGGTCGCGCTGAGCCTGTAGCTTCTCACGTGTTGCTTCGGTGCTGTTGTTCCAACTATTTCGCACCTGATCCCGCGCAGCCTGACCACTATTTCTGAAACCAGATGTCAGATTATTTGCATCATTACGCACGCTGTCACGCGTTGCATTCAATTGATCTTTTGCATCCTGCTGTAAGCAACCTGTTAGAGACAAACACGGATCAGCGTGTGCCAAAGATGCCGTACCTGCCAGAGCTGCTACAGATAAACTCATCACCGCAAATTTCTGAACAAATCGCATAATAACCTATTCTTTCTTCAATCCTGTCCACATAAAGCGGAACGTTGATGAATTTTTAGACATGTAATTCTGGCAAAAAATAGTCCACCCCGGCCCTTGCGAGAACACGATTGCAGACGCAGCATAGCGGTAAGTATTTTCGACAGAACCAAGGATCATGCGTATCGTGATGAAACCTGTTTTCCACCCGGCAAAATGGCCAAATTTTAACAAGCTAAAGCTTGCTGGCTCTTTGGCTGTTGCCCTTAGCCTCTCCACTACAGCCATAGCCGCAACTGAACCATCACCACCGCCCGCCAAGGCCGTCCCCTCGGTAACGGGGCCCGCTCCAGCGCAAATCCAAACAGATACATTCCACAATGCAGCCGCCCTGCTGCCCCAAGATGCCATCACACATCACACTGGCATTTTTGATAAGCGAAAGATCTCCTACACAGCCCATACCGGCACCCTGACTTTACGGGATGATGATGGTGCCCCTACTGCACGTGTTTTTTACGTTGCCTACACGCAGGATGGCGTAGATCCGGCACATCGGCCTGTTGCCTATTTCTTTAACGGAGGGCCCGGCGCAGGTACGGCTTACCTACATCTGGGTGCCGCTGGCCCCTCTATTCTTTCTTTTCCCAATGGCAACCCGGCAGATGGTGCCAACGCCCAGCTTACCCCCAACACAGAAAGCTGGCTGGCTGCGGCGGATCTGGTGTTTATAGATGCCCCTGGCACTGGCTGGTCTATCCCCACAGATGCTAAAAAAGCTGCCAAAACATTTTATGGCGTCAAACAAGATGCCCACGCATTTGCCAAGGCCATTCAGCTTTGGGCGCAAAGCAATAACCGCCAGATTTCTCCGCGCTATCTTGTAGGTGAAAGCTATGGTGGCCTACGCGCCATTGAGGTGGCAGATGCCTTGGCGCAGGATCAGAATATTCTGGTGAATGGGATCATCATGATCTCACCTGCACTGGATATGACATTGCTGGATACGTCCAACGATATTCTGGCAACCAGTTTTGTCCTGCCTTCCTTAGAAGCATCTCAGCTAGCGCTCCAACATAAACTGACACCAGAAAACGCTGCGGGGCATTTGGATAGCGCATACCATTACGCTATTGGCCCTTACCTGAGCACATTGGCCAACGCACCACTTGCCGGAAACGCTGCGCAGGATTTTTACGAAGACGTTGCCACGCATTCCGGCATACCGCTTGAAACGGTGGCAAAAGAACGCGGCATGCTGCAGCCAGAAGCCCATGATGTGCGCAGCCGCAATGGGCGGCTTTATTCTCTGTATGACGGCACGTTTTCTATTGCCGACCCGTTCCCCGAAGGTGTGGAAAATGGTGCAAGCCCTGACCCCATTCTGGATGGCTTTACCCGGGCCTATGGCAGCGCATTTGAGCAATATGCCGCAACCAGCCTGAACTTCCGCACATCACTGAGCTATTCACTTTTGAACATGAAGGTGAATGAGGAGTGGGATTATCGGGATGGTGGCAGCCCCATTGTCCGCCCTATTCCGACGCTCCGCCGCCTTCTGGCACTTAACCCAACCCTGCGGGTTTTTATTGCCAACGGGTATTATGATCTGGTCTGCCCTTTTGCCTCATCCCGCTGGGTGGCTGAGCATATTCCAGTAGGCAGAAACCGCATTGCCCTGCACACATACCCCGGCGGCCATATGATTTACATCCGGGCAGACAGCCGCGCAGCACTTGCGCAGGATGCCAAAACTTTCATGACACCATAAAAAAACGGGTGGGGAATTGCTTCCCCACCCGTTTCGGCCAAACGGTAAACCGTTTTTCCTGACAGATCAGCGCTTGCTGAACTGGAAGGAACGACGAGCCTTGGCGCGACCGTATTTCTTACGTTCCACCTTACGAGAGTCACGCGTAAGGAAGCCAGCTGCCTTAAGGATGCTGCGCAGTTCTGGTTCGTAATGTGTCAGCGCACGGCTGATACCATGACGAACAGCACCTGCCTGACCAGACAGACCACCACCCGTTACGGTGCAAACCACATCGAACTGATTGTAACGGTCAGACACAAGGAAAGGCTGGGTCAGCAGCATGCGCAGCACGGGGCGCGCAAAGTAAGTGCCAACCGGGCGACCGTTAACGGTGATTTCACCCTTGCCAGGCTTGATCCACACGCGAGCAACTGCGTCCTTACGACGGCCTGTTGCATAGGAGCGGCCCTGCGCATCACGCTTGGCTTCATAAACCGGGGCATCAGAAGCAATTTCTGGAACCACGGTCTTCAGATCGGCCAGCGTGCCTGTACGTTCCTGAGTTTCAGACATTCTGCTCAGCCCTTCTGCACGTTAACAACGTTCTTGCGGTTCATGGCCGCAACATCAAGCTGCTGGGGGTTCTGGCCAGCATGCGGGTGTTCTGCACCAGCATAAACATGCAGGCTGCGCATCTGCTGACGCTGCAGCGGGCCGCGCGTGATCATGCGCTCCACAGCTTTTTCAACCAGCTGACCCGGATTTTTGCCTTCAAGGCGCTGCTTTACAGTGCGTTCCTTGATGCCGCCGGGGTAACCGGTGTGATAGTGGAAGAGCTTCTGATCAGCCTTACGGCCTGTCAGGGCAACTTTTTCCGCGTTGATGACAACAACGTGGTCACCGCAATCAACATGCGGAGTAAACTGAGGCTTATGCTTGCCGCGCAGGCGCTGGGCAATGATGACGGCGAGACGACCTAGAGCGAGACCTTCGGCATCGATCAGGATCCAGTTCTTCGTCACCTCCGCGGGCTTCAGCGAGAGGGTGGTCTTCATGACACTGATTCCATACTAGAACAGTTGTGTATCCAAGATGGCGCCTTATGCGGTGCCTAAAACAAAACGTCAAGCATTGTTTGCGTTGATGTCTGTATTTTCAGGGGGTTTTCTATAGGTAACATGTTACCGTGCTAGCGCTTGCAGCCCCATCCGCCATGCACTAAAGCTGGTTTTGTGTCCCGAAACAGTAGGATTTCCAACGGGTGAAGAAGAACGTTCTGGTCATGATTTCCGGCATTGCCATTCTAGGCGGCATTGGTTGGCTTGGTGCACGCCATGCCGAACACCTTATGCTGGACAAAAGCATAGAGCGTTTTAGGCAAACCTTGGGGCCTGATGCTTCTTTTACCTACAAAAAAGCCACTCCCGGTGTGCTGGGGCGCAGTGTAAAATTTACCAGCCTTGTATTCCGCCAAGGGCCAGAAACCATAACGGCAGATGAAGCAGAGGTTTCTAAACCCGTTACCAAGGGCTCCGAGTCTCCGCTTATCGAGCATCTTTCCTTCCGCAACTTTCAGATGGCAGATACGGCAGGCAGCTTGCATCTGGCAAAATTGGCCATGGAAGGCGTTACGCTTCCGGTAAAGGAAGACGTGCACACGCCAGCCCATACGCTTTCTATCCAACATGCAGAAGCCACAAAGCTGCACGGGTTTATTGATAGCCTGCAATCCGATATCTCTGCTGATACTGTTACAGTAGATGATTTTGGAGAAAGCATGGCCTCGCATCTTGAGGCCACAAAGCTGCAATTTTCTGCGGATGTTCCCCCTGCCCGCCATGTTTCTGCTGACCATGTTGGCATTGATGGCCTAGATCTGGCTGGGTTGTACAATAGCCTTACAACCGGCGCGGCTTATACTGCCCGCAACGGCACCCGCGATATCCAGATTGATCATCTTGCCATTGATGGCGACAGCCCACTTTTGCGCGCTGTGAAGATTCTGTCTCATTCCAGCAAATCCGAATCTGCTGAGCAGGAAGTTTCCAGCGTGCAGGATGCAGAACTCTGGCCGAGCATGCCTAATCTCGCATGGTTACCCACCCTGGGTTATGATCGCCTACACGCCTCTCTGGTTTTGAACGATACACATGATCTAAAAACAGACAAACTGCATATTGAAGAACTGAGTATAGATGCTGCTCAAATGGGCCGTCTGCATTTGGATGGAGATTTTGCGCAGGCAGGTTCCCACGCTGTTGTGGCTGCAAACGCAGATATGCAGGTTTTACACATGCATATGAACTATATGGATCATGGGCTTGTGCCTAAAATATTGGATCAGGCAGCCAAGGCGCGCAACATGAACCTGCACGATATGCTGGCCACATGGCAGGAACAGACCAAGCAGGGCAATAACCCAATTCTGACCCAAGCACTTACCTATGCCCTACACCCTGAAAAAGGCCCGTTGGATATCTATATCCAGCCGCAACGCCCGCTCCCACTCATGACAGTTCTGGCATCTTTAGGGGCTGTGGGTGTGGCACCACAAATTGCGCAGCAGGTTGGCCTTTCCCTGCATACGCCGTAATGCTGCCTCTTCATACACTTCAGCCTGCGCTAGGTCCGGTTCATGTTATTGGAGCCTCAGGCCGTTCTGGGCGAGCTGTGTGTCAGGCTTTGCTGGCACAGGGTATTCCCATCATCCCGGTTGTGCGTAACGCCAGCCGGGCTGATGGGTTAGAAAATATTCGCATTGCCGATCTGACAGCCCCTACCGAGCTTTTAAAACCCGTGCTGGCAGATGCCACGCGTATTGTCTGCACAGCGCACGCGCGTAATATCCCTGCCTTGCTGGCCGCTGCGCCAGCTTCTGCCAAACTGGTATGCCTTGGCAGCACACGTAAATTCACACATTGGCCCGATGCACATGGCAATGGCGTTCTGTTAGGTGAAAAAGCCCTTATGGCTTCGGGGCGAGACAGCATTATTTTGCACCCCACCATGATTTATGGCGCTCAGGGTGAAAATAATGTGCAGCGCCTAGCTGCACTCCTACGCTTTTTGCCAGTTATCCCTTTACCAAATGGCGGAACAGCTTTGGTGCAGCCTATCTGGCAGGGAGATGTAACCGCCAGTATTCTGGCCGCACTTGCACAAACATGGCACGGCCCACGCAGCCTTGTTATTGCTGGAAAAAACGCCGTAACCTACAAACAGTTTGTCACTTTGGTGGAACAGGCCAGCGGATTGCGCCCGCGCCCATTTATTTCATTACCTGCCAAATTGCTGATGGCGTGCACCCATGTAACCTCTCGGATTCCGGGGTTACCTGAAATCGGGCCAGATGAAATTCGTCGCCTGCTTGAAGACAAGAATTTCGATATTTCACCAATGCAGCATTTTTTAGGCGTGCAGCCCATAGATCTGCAGGAAGGATTAGCGCGTACCTTTAAAGGCTGATACGCGCCAACCTTTGATCTTATACAATCAAGACTCTTTATGAGTGTCTTTTCTGGCAGCGCCACCGCGTGGGCGCACTGCTGGCAGCATATTGCCGGTTACAGCGTAGTACACCCGCTCTGCAATATTGGTGGCGTGGTCACCAATACGTTCCAGGTTTTTCGCAACAAACAAAAGATGGATACATGGGCCGATCTTACGCGGATCTTCCATCATATACGTGACCAGTTCACGGAACATGGCTGTATACAGCTCATCCACAGCGGTATCTGCATTCCACACTTCCATGGCGCGGGTGCTGTCATTTTCCACCATGGCCTCAATGGCCTTGTGCAGATTTTCCTGAACAAGACGCGCCATTGCCCGTAACGGGCTGAAGGAAAACGCACCGTCCAGCGGCTCCACCTTCATGGCGCGGCGGGCAATACTGGAAGCGTAATCACCAATACGCTCCAAATCACCGCTCATTTTCAGAACAGCAACAATCATGCGCAAATCCACCGCCATTGGTGCGCGCAGGGCCAGAATGCGGATCGCCAGCATTTCTGCCTCACGCTCCAGCGCATCCACCTCTGTATCCAGTTCGGGTGGTTCAATAGCGGCTTCTTCGTCCTGATCCACTACTGCGGCAATAGCCTGCGCGGTTTGGCGTTCCACCAAGCCACCCATGCGGGCAACAATTCCACGCAGTCGATCAAGCTCCTGATCGTATCGGGTAACGGTATGTGCGGGTTCGTTTCCCATAACGTGTTCCTTTCTGCTTACCCAAAGCGGCCGGTAATATAATCCTGCGTCTGCTGTTCACGCGGGGTTGTGAACATGCGCGCTGTGCTGTCCACTTCAATCAGCTTGCCCATATAGAAAAATGCTACCTGATCCGCACATCGCGCAGCCTGCTGCATGTTGTGCGTTACAATAGCAATGGTGAACTCCGTTTTCAGTTCATCCAGTAACTCTTCAATACGAGCGGTGGAAACTGGATCCAACGCACTTGTGGGTTCATCCAGCAGAATAACTTCAGGCCTTACGGCAATCGTGCGGGCAATGCACAAACGCTGCTGCTGGCCACCAGACATAGCCGTAGCAGAACTGCTGAGCCTGTCCTGAACCTCAGACCACAAAGCCACGCGTCGCAGAGCATCTTCTACCCGCCCATCCATTTCTGAACGAGAAACACGCTCATGCAGCCGAATGCCAAAAGCAATGTTATCGTAAATGGACATGGGGAATGGTGTGGGTTTCTGAAACACCATGCCAATACGTGAGCGCAGTACGTTCAGGTCCACTCCGGCAGACAGAATATTCTGGCCATCAAATATCACCTCACCCGTGGCCTTTTGCCCCGGATACAGATCATACATCCGGTTCAGCACACGCAGCAGAGTAGATTTACCGCACCCTGAAGGGCCAATCATACCCGTTACGCTGCGTTCGGGAAAATTAAGAGAAATATCGTGCAGCGCGTGTGACTTACCATAATAGAAATTCAGATCCCGCACTTGCAAAGCAATCGGGCGGGCATCTTTTTCTGTCTCGGCAACAGTCACTGTCTGCTCTGCGGCAACGGTTTCCGTTTGGACCTCTATGCTCATGTCCGTCCTCCACGGGTTCCGACCCGCACCACAATATTAATAATCAACACACCGAGTGTAACCAGCAGCGCGCCTGTCCAAGCCTGCTGCATCCAATCCTGATAAGCTGAACCTGCATACTGGTAGATAGCCACAGGCAGGCTGGCCATGGGCCGATTCATATCAACAGACCACTCGGAATTCCCCAGTGATGTAAACAGCAACGGTGCTGTTTCACCCGCCACACGCGCCACAGCCAGCAGCACACCTGTAAGAATGCCGCCACGTGCTGCACGCAGGCAGATAAACAGGATCACCCGCCATTTTGGAGCCCCTAGCGCAATACCGGCCTCACGCATGGCAACGGGCACCAGATAAAGCATATCTTCGGTTGTGCGCACCACAATCGGCATGGCCAGAATGGCAAGGGCCAGAGAGCCTGCATAACCAGAAAAATGTCCTAGCGGCGCCACCAGCACCATATAGATGAACAGGCCAATCAGAATGGATGGAGCAGAAAGCAGCATGTCAGAAACAAAGCGCACCGTGCGCGCCAGCACACTGTTTGTGCCGTATTCTGCCAGATAAATACCTGTCAGCAGACCTGCTGGCGTGCCCAGCAGAATTGCCAATCCAGTTTGCAAAATGCTGCCCATAATGGCATTGGCCAGGCCGCCATTCTGGCCCGGTGCGGCCATGGAATGTGTAAACAGGTTAATGCTTAGCCCAGCTAACCCGTTTTTAAACAGTGTCCATAAAATGGACCCCAGAACACACACAACAATCAGCATGGCCAACCAGCTCAGGCCGGTTGCCATTCTGTCGGTCACTTTCCTGCGCAACAGAAGCGAGGCAGAACGATCAGACCGAAGCAGGGAACGTGATGTGGCCATTCTTAACCTCCCGCAGCTTTCTGCCCACGGGCCAGAAGCCAGCGAGAGAACCAGAGTGTCAGGAACGAAATCGCCATCAGAATAGCCCCCAGCGCCATAAGAGACGCCAGCTTCAGGCTCCCTGCCGGGCTTTCGGGAAATTCCAGAGCAATAAGAGAGGCAATGGTGTTGGCCGGTGCAAAAAGTGACCAACCAATATGGTTGCTATCCCCAATAACAAAGGTCACAGCCATTGTTTCACCCATGGCACGGCCCATGCCCAACACAACAGCGCCAATCACACCCTGCCGAGACCACGGCAGCACCACGTTGCGCATAACCTCCCAGCGCGTTGCGCCCAACCCGTAGGCACTTTCACGCAATACCGTGGGCATGGAAACAAACACATCCCGCATAACGGCGGTAATGGAAGGCGTAATCATAATCGCCAGAATAAGGCTGGCAGTGAACAGGCCGGTGCCAAACGGTGCGCCTGCCACAAGCGCAGAAAGCCCAGGCACATGCCCGAACAGATGCCGCGCTGTAGGCTGCACATAGTGGGCAACCAACGGCACCACCACAAAAAAGCCCCACATCCCGAAGATAATGGAAGGAACAGCAGCCAGAAGCTGCACAGCCATGCCAATAAAAGCCGCCGCTGCCGGAGGCGCAAGGGCTGCCAGCCAGAATGCAGTCCCAAAAGCCAATGGCACCGCCACAACAAGCGCCATCGCACTGCTGACAATAGTGCCAAAAACGGGTGCCGCTGCCCCAAAGTGCTGGGTAACGGGGTTCCACACCGCAGATATAAGGAATTCAGGCCCAAACACAGCAAAGGCTTTCCAGCCCCCTACTGCCATCACGCCAATAATGGCCCCCAGCACCACCAGAACACCAACACCGGTTGCTATCACCAGCATCCTGAAGAAAGGATCTGCTGTGCGAACACCTCCGGCTGGGTGGTTCTTTTTTGTTGCGGGCAGGGGCTGCCTTGCGGAAATTTCCATCTGCTCTCCGTTCCGAACGTCCGCCGGATGCGAGGAGGAATACTGAACGCCTCCGTCTCCTGCAACATATCCCCCGCAAGAAAGCTGGGTAAAAGCAGATTTGTCACAAAACTGTAGCAGGAAAAACCACTATCCGCGGTCTAGCCACAATCCCGGCCTGACAGAAGTTTCTTTGTAGTCTAATGTGCAGCCCCCATATATCTGGCGGAAGCCAGATTGCTCCGGAACCACACAGCAGACAGAAACCAGAGAGAAGACCCCACCATGGCCGGTTACAGATCCCGCACCACCACACACGGGCGCAACATGGCAGGCGCTCGTAGCCTGTGGCGCGCCACCGGGATGAAAGACTCCGATTTTGGCAAACCCATTATTGCGGTTGCCAACTCCTTTACCCAGTTTGTGCCCGGCCATGTTCATCTTAAGGATATGGGCCAGCTTGTGTGCCAATCCATTGCAGAAGCTGGTGGAATTGGCCGTGAGTTCAACACCATTGCGGTGGATGATGGCATTGCCATGGGCCACGGCGGCATGTTGTACAGCTTGCCCTCGCGCGAGCTAATTGCTGATGCTGTGGAATATATGGTGAATGCACATTGCGCAGACGCATTGGTGTGCATCAGCAACTGCGATAAAATTACGCCGGGCATGCTTATGGCCGCCATGCGGTTGAATATTCCCACTATTTTTGTTTCCGGCGGCCCAATGGAAGCCGGGCGCGTAACATTGGCGGATATTGAACAGCGCGCAGACCTTGTGACCTCCATGGTTTCTGCTGCCAACCCAAATGTAAGCGATGCCGATTCGCTGGCTATTGAACGCTCCGCCTGCCCCACCTGCGGCTCCTGCTCTGGCATGTTCACGGCCAATTCCATGAACTGCCTAACCGAGGCACTGGGCCTCTCCCTACCCGGCAATGGCAGCCTTGTGGCCACACATTCCGCACGCCGCGGCCTGTTTGTAGAAGCAGGCCAGCGTATTGTGGATATGGCCCGGCGTTATTATGAGCAGGACGATACCTCCGTGCTGCCACGCAGCATTGCCACAATGGATGCGTTTGAAAACGCAATGTCCGTGGATATCGCCATGGGCGGCTCTACGAACACCGTACTGCACCTTCTGGCCTCCGCCCATGAAGGCGATGTGCCTTTTACGATGAAGGACATTGATCGCCTTTCCCGCAAGGTGCCGCATCTGTGCAAGGTTTCTCCTTCCCGCCCAGATGTGCATATGGAAGATGTGCACCGCGCTGGTGGTATTCCAGCCATTATGGGTGAGCTGGATCGGCTGGGCCTGTTGCATCGCGATGTGCCCATGGTGCATGCCGCCAACTTGCCTGAAGCCTTGAAAAATTGGGATATCCGCGCACCAGGTGCTGAAACCAACACCACAGCACGAGACTTCTTCCGCGCCTCTCCGGGCGGGGTGCGCACTACAGAAGCATTCTCGCAGTCCAGCCAGTATCATGAACTGGATATGGATACAGAAAACGGTGCCATCCGTAATGGCGCACATGCGTATAATCAGGATGGTGGCTTGGCTGTTCTGTACGGCAATCTGGCCGAAGATGGCGCTATTGTTAAAACAGCAGGTGTTGCGGCTGGCTTGGAAACATTTTCTGGGCCAGCACGTATTTTTGAAAGTCAGGATGCCGCTGTTTCCGCCATTTTGGGCGACAAGATCAAACCCGGTGATGTGGTGCTGATCCGCTACGAAGGCCCCAAAGGCGGCCCCGGCATGCAGGAAATGCTCTACCCCACCAGCTATCTGAAATCCAAAGGGTTGGCTGAAAAATGCGCCCTCATTACAGATGGTCGCTTTTCGGGCGGAAGCTCCGGCCTGTCTATTGGCCATATCTCCCCTGAAGCAGCCGAAGGCGGGGTTATCGGTTTGGTAGAGGAAGGCGATATTATTGAAATTGATATCCCCAACCGCAAACTGGCTGTAGCTGTACCGGAAAGCGAATTGTCTGACCGCCGGGCACGTATGGATGATCTGGGTGATCAGGCATGGCAGCCCAAGCGTGACCGTGTGGTTTCCAACGCCCTGAAGGCCTATGCGGCCCTGACCACCAGCGCAGCCCGTGGTGCCGTAAGAGATGTAAGCCAGCTTACGCGGCGGACACCGCGTTAATACACAGCTTTTCAGCACATTAAGCAACAAAAAGCCCCGGTGGAAAAATCCACCGGGGCTTTTTCATGCCGTTTCATCCAGACCGGATATCACCTCAAAAAAACGATATCCACGCAGATAAACTCTTACTGCCCTGCTGCTGCCGGAGCTTCAAGCGGAGCAGCAGCAGGAGCCGCCTGTGTTGCAGGGGCTGCTACGCTATCACCACCCGGAGCGGCAAGTTGCGGCCCACTGGTGGGCGGCTGGGGCACGTTTTCATTGGTGATGACGTAAGAAATGGATTCCGCACGGGTAATATCCACCACATCACCAATTTTCAGAGTCGCCAGAAAATCCTGCATAGCCTGCGTACGCAAAACGGCAACATGCAGCGCGCTATCGTCCGTTACAAAAGAAACCGTGTGGGTTTTCAGGTCAATCGCCTTAATGGTGCCACGTTCACGATTGAAAGCTGCAATAACACCACGCGGGTGGCCGTGCGCATAACCACGGGCAGTTGTGAGTGTGGATTCGGGCAGCGGGCTACCTGGAGGAGCCATCTGGGCACCCAGTGTTTCCACAAAGCGAATTTTGAGGTGATCACCTTCATGCAGATGCGGCAGATCACGCACAGCACTACCATATTCAATGGTGATCAGATGCCCATTGCCTTCACGCAGCAGCACTTCACGCGCATCACGGTCCACTGTTTCAACCACAGCGGTTGCGGTCTGGTTTTTCAAAAGCACGGAAGCCTGAGCATGAGCTGCGGAAGGAGCAGCAGCTAAGCCAGCTACAGCGAGCGTGCACACAGCCACAGAACCTGTGACCAAAGAAGACATACGGGAAACGAGAGGATGCAACGCTCTTAATCCTTTCCAACATCAGTCTGATGCAGCCATGCGCCAGACACTGGGTTATTTTAATGCCCGTGATACAATGGTTTCACCATAACACAAGCCATGACGCCATGTTATGGTGTCTGACAACGACGCGATCAGAAAACAGAAAGCCCGTCTGGCAGACCAGACGGGCTTTGCTGCATGAAATCTGCAAGAAGCAAATTTTATGCGCAGGACTTCTTCTTACGCAGAAAATACACCACTGTTGCAATCAGTCCGGCAACCAGAAGGCCACGCACACACGGAGATTTCGGGCACTTAACCGCACACTTGGACATGTTTTGTTATCCTTGATCTATTCCGCCCGTTACAATCAGGCAGATAAGTTACCCTACCCTATACGGGCCTGCACGTCATGCCATTGAAACAAATGTTGGCATATGTTCATGACAGCTGCGCAAAAATCTAGACTGTCAGAATCGTACTACCTGTTGTGCTGCGCGATTCCAGCGCCCTATGCGCTTGCTCGGCTTCTGCAAGCGGGAAGCGTTGGCCAATTGCTGGCTTCAACACCCCCTGCTCTACCATTGCAAACAGTTCCTGCGCCCCGACCTCCAACTCCTTGCGGTCTGCAATATATGTCATCAAAGATGGGCGTGTCAGATACAAGCTTCCATGGGCACTTAAGGTACCTACAGATACCCCTGTCACCGGCCCGGATGCATTACCATAACTGACCAGAAGCCCACGTGGCGCAAGGCAGTTCAGGCTGGTTTCAAAAGTATCTCGCCCAATGCTGTCATATACAACGGGTACCATTTTCCCGTCAGTCAGTTCCCGTATCCGGGCAGGTAAATCTGATATGCCAATAACAACATCTGCTGCACCGCAAGCCTTAGCAATAGCCGCTTTTTCCTCTGTAGAGGTTACGCCTATCACCCGCACACCCAGATGCCGCGCCCATTGGCACACAAGCTGCCCAACACCCCCTGCCGGGGCATAAACCAAAATATCCTGTCCTGTACGAACCTGATAAACTTGGCGCAACAACATATGGGCCGTAAGGCCACGTAAGGTAACTGCCGCAGCAATCTCAAATGGAATAGCATCTGGCAGCACCACCAGCCTGTCTGCTGCAATGGTGCGATAACGGGCATAGGCCCCCAAAGCTCCGGCATAAGCAACTCGCATACCGGGCCGAAGATGTTGTACCCCTTCACCCACTTTTTCCACCACGCCTGCGCCCTCATTCCCCGGAATAGCTGGCAAAGTTGGAAACGGGTACAGACCGGAACGAAAATAGGTATCTATAAAATTAACACCTATGGCTTCCTGCCGTAGCAGCACTTCCCCTTTTTGAGGCTGAGGAACAGGAAGCGTTTCAACACGCAATACATCTGGTGGCCCTGTGTGATGTACACGCACAACTGTGTTGAGATCACTTGCCATTTCTTGCCTCATTTTCCACTGCCCGCTGCATGCCCCTCCGTCATGTTTCCAAGCAACACAGCGGCCAATAAGTTTATAGCGTTCCAGACATGCAGGGCCTGCCTTCCTGAAAATCAGGGGCGGTCTGCGTCATCCTCACCCAGAAAACTGATAATATGCTTCAAATCCGTCAGCAGGATTCCCACAACAAAACGTATGATGGGGTCTGCCGTTTCATCTTCTGCTGGAAGGGCAGAAATAACTTCTGCCGCCACACGGCTATCATTACCTGAACGGGCAGTGGCTTCATCATTGCAGCGCTGAATAACCCATTGGAACCCACGCAGCAGACCAGCACTAATGGTGGCCACCTGTTGTGGAGGGATAGTGGAGCCTGAATGTGGAAAACGCAGCATGGCGCGCGCTACCACCAATGCATCCATTTGCAATTGCCGCACTTCCTTGGGCAGTTGCGCCAGCATGGGGTCTCGTTGCTCCAACGGTTTCCAGTGTTCGCGCCGCGCCTCTTCCAACGCAGCCTGAACCTTGCGCAACGATGCCGCGCAATCATCATTCATGTCCTGAATGGTCACCCAGTCTGTATTTCCAGAGCGGGCTTTTTGCAGCATGGCCACAATTTGCGTCACTGTTTCCGCAGCGTTGCGAAAGGCATCTCGTCGTGCCTGCTCATGCAGCACAACGTACGTTACCAGTGTGGAAACACCTACCCCGATCAGAATAGCCAACACGCGCTCAATAGGCCGGAGGTAAGGATCTCCTTCTGATGGAAACAAAGTGGCAATCATAAGCGTAACCACGCCCATGCGTGCTGCGGGCTTCCAACTGACCAACACGGCCAGTGGAATAAAGGCGATTGCAAAGGCCTCCCATAATGGCCAACGCAAAAACATCATCAGCGTAATGGGTACAATACTGGCAACCGCTCCAATCAGGGTGCCAACAATCTGATCCCGCCCTTTGGAAATAGTGTCCGTAATGCTGTTTTGCGTGACAATGACGGAGGTAATAATGGCCCAACCCGGCTCCTGCAGATTGGTAAGCCACACCATAAAGCCAGAAAGACCAACGGCACTCAGCAGCCGTACAGTCTGCCGCGCCACAGCATTGTTCAGCCATGGCGCCTGAATAGAAAATGGAACCATTTATTGAGACGTATCTTCACCCGTTAAGGAAAACGGAATCCAGCGCAAACCATCCGAATCATGCACAAGCAGCAGCACTGAACGCTTTTTGTCCTTCTTGGCTGCTTCAATCCGTTTTTTCAGATCTGCTGGCGTATTGACTTCTGCCTGCTGCACTTCGGTAATCACATCTCCGGGCTTTAACCCTCGGTCTGCGGCAAGACCATCATCCTGCACCGATGTCACCAGCACCCCTTTCTGATTTGCAGACAGGCCGTATTTCTGCCGGGCTGCTGTATCAATCACACCAACAGAAAAACCAAAATCTGCAAAACTAATAGTTTCCTTGGTTTTAGATGGGGCCGCTGGTTTCTGCGGCGTATCAGCCGCAGGCTCTGGCAATGCTGCAATAGTGACAGGCAGATCCAAGATTTTACCATGCCGCCATACGCCAAGATGAGCCACACTGCCTACCGGCAATTGGGCAGAAAGGCGTGGTAATGCCTTGCCTTCAATCGGCTGCGCATTCAGCGCCTGAATAACATCCCCGGTCTGCAAGCCCGCTTTGGCAGCGGGGCCATTTTTTTCCACCCCGGCCACCAAGGCGCCGCGGGCAGGCGTAAGCCCCAGACCATCCGCAATATCCTGCGTAACATTCTGGATTCTCACTCCCAGCCACCCGCGTGAAACCTTGCCGGTTTTACGCAGTTGCTCGACCACATTGCGGGCCTCGTTGGAAGGAATGGCAAACCCAATACCAACAGATCCGCCGGAGGGCGAATAAATGGCTGTATTTACGCCAATAACCTGCCCATTCATATCAAACAACGGGCCACCGGAATTGCCTTTGTTGATAGGCGCATCTGTCTGGATGAAATCATCATACGGGCCTTGGTCAATATTGCGCCCGCGTGAGGAAATAATACCTGCCGTAACCGTGCCAGACAAACCAAACGGGTTACCAATAGCCAGCACCCAATCCCCCACTCTGTGGCTATCACTATTACCGAACTGCACAAAAGGCAGAGGCTTTTTACTTTCCACCTTCAGCAGTGCCAGATCTGTTCTATCATCATGCCCAACAGCCTTGGCCGTTAGTACCGTGTTATCCTGCAAGGTAACCGTAATACGGTCTGCCTTACGAATAACGTGGTTGTTGGTCACGATGTACCCGGTAGGATCAATAATAAAGCCAGACCCCAATGCCTGCATCCGCCGTGGCGGTGCATCTGGCTCGGTCTGCCTGTTCATGAAATCATGAAAGAACTTCTCGAACGGAGAGCCCTGCGGAAAATTGGGCATCTGTGGCAGTTGGTCATCTTCATCATCATCGTCCGAATCTGCCCGCACTGTCTGGGTAGTGGAAACATTCACCACAGCAGGCAAAAGCTTTGCCGCCAGATCTGCAAAGCTTTCCGGCACACGCTGCGCAACCACGACAGGTGGCGCAGCCGTGGAAGCCTGATCTGCCTGCGCAGGATACGCAAAGCTTGCCCCCGCCAGCAAAAGACCAGACAGAGAAAAAACACGGGCAAAACGGGCAGATATACGCATGAAGAAACAGTCTTTCTGTCAGACAGCGGCAGGAAAGGATATTGTGAGTTTATGGCATGAACATACTGAAAGGTCAGCCCGATTTACACATGCGGTTTTTTGTTCTGCCCATATCGACCCAATTTGAAGCCGTTATTCCGCCGCTAAATCCAACACCCACTGAGCCACGGCCTCACCTAACAGGCGGTAGCCCGTATCACCCATATGAATGCCATCGGGGGAAAGATCTTCCCGCCCTAAACCGTATGCTTTGCTCCACAGCTTCATCAGCTCAAAACGTGGGAACACAGGCATTTCCAGTTCCTGCCCCAGCGCATGCACCGATGCCTGAAAAGCTGGCGCCACGGGGCATTCATCCAACAAACGGCACCATTGCAAATCCATGAGCGCAACGTCTGCTCCATTTTCACGCAGGGCAAGCAGATCATCCCGCGTTATCTGTTCAAAATCTGTCAGATTTATGCCTGTTAGCGGATCATTTACACCGCCTTGCCAAATTACAAGATCTGCCTTGTCTGCCAGAACCTGTGCCAGCCGTGCATGCATCTGCATGGCCCCTTGCCCACCAATACCGCGATTGATGACTTCCAGCTTATCAGGCACCGCAGCGCTCATTTTTTGCTCAAAAACACCTGCATAACTGGCAGCGAGTGATGAGGCACCTACCCCTTCTGTGGAGGAAGATCCAAACAACGTTATTCTTACTGGCTTTTTGTGCCGCAAAAGCTGGGCCACATGCGGTAGGGAAGAAACCTTGGTTAAGGACATGGTGTTTCCTTCACAACAATCGCTGGCACTGTATTACTTACTGGCAGCCAATGCAGCCCGTTGGCGTGTACGGCGGGCATCCAGCCAAGCGGCCAGCCAGAACAGCACAGCCAGCCCCACAATGTTGACCGCCACCTGTAAGCCCCAACCTTCACCAAACGTGCTAAAAATAAGCCGTGCGTACAGATCCAGCACCGTGCCCACCACAAAGATTTCCAAGGAATGACGGCCAACCCGTGCCAGAATTTGCCCCAGCTTACTTTCCGCCGCCCACTGCCGCGCTTTATCTGAGGACTGAACCAGATAAAAAATGGCCACAACATCCAGCAGACGAAACGGAGAAAGCCATGTTTTAGCAGGCGCTATGGAATCTCCAAACGGGCGGAAATCTGGCAGCCCCCACAATGTCCACGGAAAAGCCTGAATGGCAGAAAACGCCAGATACAACATGCCGGCTATCACCAGTAACCGCTTCTGCGGCAGATCCCCCCCACGCCGCTCGGTTTCGGCTGAGGCCGTAAGACCCAGCGCAAACAGAAACTGCCATGCAAACGGGTTGAAGTACCACCCATCCGGGTCCAGCCAGTTAGGAAAGTTTATTTCCGGATCAAAATTAACGAACAACCATACGGCACCAGAAAGCACGAGCGCGAGTGAGCGATGCACACGCATTAGCACATAAAAAAGTGGGAACCCGCCCAGCAGAACAATATAAAGAGGCAAAATGTTAAGGTTACTGGGCAAGGCATCAAACATCATCACACGCCAGACCCAGCCCATGCCATGTGCCAGTTCAGGCTCCAGATAATCGACTGAAACCGGAGTAAAATGACGCCATGCCCTTACGGTGAAGACATAAGCCGCCACCATAATAGTCTGGCCAATATAAAGCTGCACACACCGGCGAAAAATCCGCTTTAGAATTGTGGTTACACCGTATTTTCTAAAGCCACGCCCATATGCCAACCACGATGCATACCCTGCAAGCAGCACAAATACTTCCGCCGCATCTGCAAACCCGACATTGCGCATGGTAAAACGGTTGAGCAGGTTTTGAGGGATATGGTCTATAAACATCATCAGCAACGCCACACCACGCATGGCATCAATCCGATGATCTCGCCCTCGGCCCGCAACAGGCTTGGGTGGCTGTGCAGAAACAACACCAGATCCTGAAGTTTTTTCAGCCTGTGAGGTCATTTTGTTCACCCGGCCATCCGCCACTGCATTTACCATGTGCGTCATCTACCGGCCTCATCTGTTCTGTGCCAGAAAAAATCTGTCACACGCAGGAAACACTCTAAGCCTGCACACCATCCCGCGCAGCGTTGCCTCTTGACGGCAAGCCATGCTTGCTGTTGCCAACACACCAAACCTCATTACCTTCAACAGGAGCAAAATTGTGGCCCAGCCTCCCTCCATTTCCTCTCAGGACATCGCGCGCGTTCTGGAAAATGTAAAAGACCCACAAACGGGCAAAAACCTGCTGGCTTATGGGCATCTGGAAGGCTGTTCACTCACAGAAGGCAAACTTTCTGTGGCCTTTGCTGTCGCGCGCGAACACGCCCAAACAATTTCTGCTTTATGTGATGGTGCAGCCCGCCAACTAGAAACACTCCCGGGTGTGCAAAGTGCAAGCATCATTCTCACCGCACATCGCCCCGCCGGAGCAGCAGCCAAACCTAAATCAACATCTGGCGGACATCGCCCTTTAGGGGGCACGACACCCGCTGATGGCAATGCCCCTATTCTTCCCGGTGTAAAAACCATTATTGCCGTAGCTTCGGGCAAAGGCGGCGTGGGCAAATCCACCACCGCAACCAATCTGGCTGTTGGGCTTGGTTTGGAGGGCCTGAAAGTTGGTCTGCTGGATGCCGATATTCACGGCCCTTCCCTGCACCGCATGTTGGGCGCAAGGGGCAAGCCTGAAGTTGTAGATGGCAAGCTGCAACCCGTTGAAGCATGGGGCATCAAGGCTGTTTCCCTTGGCATGCTGGTAGATGAAAAGGCCGCCATGATCTGGCGAGGCCCCATGGTGATGGGCGCCATCAACCAACTGCTGACAGATGTGACATGGGGAAATCTGGACGTGATGGTGGTGGATCTTCCACCCGGCACTGGGGATGCGCAGCTCTCTCTTACGCAAAAAGTGCCTCTAACTGGGGCTGTTATTGTGTCCACTCCGCAGGATATCGCGCTAATTGATGCGCGCCGTGGGGTGACAATGTTTGAAAAAGTAAATGTGCCCGTATTGGGGCTAATTGAAAATATGTCCTATTTCTGCTGCCCGAACTGTGGACACAACACAGAACTATTCGGCCACGGCGGCGCCAAAAAAGAAGCCGAAGCCATGGGCGTACCTTTCCTTGGGGAAGTCCCTCTGCTGGCAGACATTCGCGCCAGCGGAGACAAAGGCGTGCCTGGCATTATTGAAAACCCGGATGGTGAAGGCGCCAAAGCGTGGCGCCACATTGCACATACAGTTGCAGAGATGCTGCGACCACAGATACAAAAGTAAACAATTTTAAAAGCAGAAACAGACCTTTCCATTAAGTATAAGGGAAAGGCCTGTTTTTTCTATAAACCCAACAAACAGTTTATTTGGATTTCGGCTTATGTGCCGGAGATGTTTTTGAACCCTTTTTGAAAAAAGCCCGGCACTTAGGGCTGAGCTTATCCTGCTTACGTTCCATACATGCTGTAATTTTCTTTTCATTGGGAATAGCCAGAGCACAAAGGCGCACAGCATCCCCTTTACAGGCTTCTGTCTGCTTATCCCGCAATGTGTCTGCATGAACAGGATATGCCAGCCCGATCATGGCCACACCAGAAAATACCATAGAGATACGCCGCATAAAATGTGTCATTCTATACTCCATTAAATTTCAGAATTTTCCAAGCACTTGTAACATGCCAAGATTAAGGATTTGTACATTTAAAAATACTCACAAACCCAAGCAGGTTGAAAGACATATCCTCACCTGCCCTTCTGCATGACATCCTTACCGGCCAAGCTGAGGGCAGATATTTTTCATTCCACCTTGCTCATGATCACAGAATTGAAAGTGCCAATTATCTTTGGTGGGTGGAGCATTCAAAAACAGAACACCCCACACAACTACAAGCGCTACAGCAATAACCACAAAAGGCCATAGTGGCGGCAAATGTCCTGCCTTCAAAGGTTTCCGTAGCGTTGTGCTTTGCTGGCCTTCCTGCACAATCTGCTCAAAGAATGGCGTTCCCCCCTTTGATGCATCTGTATCATCCGGCTTGTTTATCATGATCAGGATAACACTCTAGCAATCAGCCTTTCAAACTGGCCAGCATTTCATCCCATTCACGACGGCTAAGGCCAGAACCTTTCTGCTCTACTGTTTCTCCAGCCAGCATACGGCGCAAAACCTGCATCATTGTTGCCGAGAACGTGACAGCACCACGGCGATATTCTTCAAAGGCGCTGGCTGTTACCGGCACCCATGCATGCAGAATTTTCAGCATGATTTCTGCATAAACCCGGATTTCATACTGCGCATGCGGGTCTATCCGCAGGGCCAGAAAGTGCATGAGGTTATGGAGGTCTATTTTCCAGTACCATTGGGTATAGGTGTTCAGGGTCAGATTAATACGCCCCAGTTCACGCGCCAAACCGTATCCATTTTCCGCATCCAGCATTTTTTCGTAATCACGATACGTGCGCATGGCATCATCACGCAGGATATCCAAAACCTCTGCTGCCTGCTCTGGGGCCAGAATCTGCCCTCGGCCCTGCCGGTTTACTTCGCTCTGGGCGGCCATATGCTCTGGCGCAGGCAGATAAAATTCACTGTCCAGAATGGAATAGCGTGCCGAATATTCATTCACGCTGGCCATGCGATGGCGAATCCACTGCCGCGCCACAAAAATCGGCAGTTTGACGTGAAATTTCATCTCACACATTTCAAACGGTGAGGAATGGCGATGGCGCATCAGATACCGGATCAGCCCCGCATCTTCTGAAACCTTGCGGGTGCCCCGACCGTATGAAACGCGTGCAGCCTGCACAATGGCAGCATCGTCCCCCATATAGTCAATAACACGCAAGAACCCATGATCCAGCACTTCCTGCGGTTCATACAGCATAGCTTCCAGCGCCGGCACGGTAGGCCTGCGCGTGGCAAAGGTTTCCTGCCCGTGAGCTGCTATTTCCGCCCGCTGTTCGTCGGTCAGTGACATGGTCTGGCCCTTACTAAAATCTTTGCAAAACACGGAACTGAGCCAATAGCGACCACCCCGCGAAACGCGGGTATTTTACGTACACAACGCACTATAGGAAAGAGGGAGAAAGGGTTAATTCCGCTTGCAATCCATTACCGGACTTCCTATGTTTGGGGTGTGAGAAGTTCGCTTCTGACTATGGCAATAAACGGGGTATGGAATAGGCGTAGTGGACCCGGGGGCGGTACCCGGCGTCTCCACCAATCATTCAGCCTGTAAAGGTTTGGACAGATGGGGACGAAATAGGCTCGACACGCGCAGTAAAGATATTCTTTTTGCCCGGTATTGTACCACCGTTATCGGGCTATTTTTACAAGTGCCAATGATAACACTGAGGTGCTCGCTGTCGCTGCATAAGCGATAAGCGCGGTTCGGGAGGGCACCGGGCAACAGAAGCCCTCCCACCTCATTTCCCCGTTCAGTTCTGCTTCAAACACCACGGCTTGCATGGCTGGTGTTGCAACAAACATGCCCGGCGTGCTTGCGCTTGCGTGATCTTTCGCGCATCCCTGCGTTATATAGATATCGATCAAAAAGCCGGGGTCTCCCCGGTGGCGGCAAGGAGCAAATGATATGGCTGATGACCACGACCCCACACAGGACGAATCCCTTTTCCCGGCCACCAGCCTGCTGCCTTATGAACGCTGGTTGAACGATGCCTCACGCAGCGTGATGCTGAATGCGCTCGAACATGTGAGCCGTGAAGGGCTTGCAGGAGAGCACCATTTCTATCTGACTTTCCTTACGGATTTTCCCGGCGTGGATATTCCTGCCCGACTTCGCGCCCAGTATCCGCATGAAATGACCATCGTGCTCCAGCACCAGTTCTGGGATTTGAAGGTGGACCGGGCAGCCAAAACTGTTTCTGTCGGCCTTTCCTTTGGGGGTGTTGGCTCCATACTGGTTATTCCCGTGCAGGCCATTACTGGGTTTGCTGATCCTGCCGTAAGGTTCAGCCTGCATTTTGCTGCCATGGAGCCAACGGAGGAACCCACACCGGAAGAACCCACCACTGGCCAGCCCGAACAGGACAGGCCGGAGGAAAGCGACTCGTCCTCACAGGTCGTGAGTCTTGACGCTTTCCGCAAGAAAGGACCATCACCCGCCTGAAGCCCCGGCGCAAACGGGGCCAGGTTGACGGAGAAGACACGAAGAAATGACCAGCCAGCCCCCTCGCCCCCCGGTGCCGGAATTTGCCTATTCTCCCCTATTCCCGCTGGGAGAGGATAAAACCACCTATCGCAAGCTGGATCTTGCGGGTGTGAGCACATCACAGTGCGGTGGCAAAACCGTGCTGCATGTTACCCCCGAATCCCTTACAGAACTAACAGCGCAGGCTTTTCATGAAGTGGCGCATTTTCTGCGGCCAGCACATCTGGCGCAGCTTGCTTCCATTCTGAAAGACCCCGAAGCTTCGGATAATGACCGCTTTGTGGCGCTTGATCTGCTGAAAAATGCCTGCATTGCAGCAGGTGGCGTGCTGCCCATGTGTCAGGACACTGGCACCGCTATTGTGTTCGGCAAAAAGGGCCAGCGCGTCTGGGTGGAAGGGAACGAGGAAGTTGCCTTCTCCAAGGGGGTGTACGAAACCTATACACGCACCAATCTGCGCTATTCCCAGATGGCGCCGCTAACTATGTTTGATGAAAAAAACACCGGCACCAACCTGCCCGTTCAGTGCGATCTTTTTGCCAGCCCCGCTGGTGAGCACGATGAACAGATGGATCTGATGTTCGTGGCCAAGGGGGGGGGCTCTGCTAACAAAACCTTCTTGTTCCAAGAAACACGCGCCCTGCTGGGGTCTGAACAGCAGTTGCTGGATTGGCTGGACACCAAAATCAAGACGCTTGGCACATCTGCTTGCCCGCCGTACCATCTGGCCATTGTTATTGGCGGTATGTCTGCTGAACAGACACTCAAAACAGTTAAGCTGGCTTCCACCCACTGGTACGATTCCCTTCCAACCAAAGGGGATATGACCGGCCACGCCTTCCGTGATGTTGAGATGGAACAGAAGGTGCTGGAACTTACCCGCAAGTTGGGCATTGGCGCACAGTTTGGTGGTAAATATTTCTGCCACGATGTGCGCGTTATCCGCCTGCCCCGGCACGGTGCATCTTTGCCTGTTGGCATTGGCGTTTCCTGTTCGGCAGATCGGCAAATCAAGGCACGCGTTACAGCCGAAGGTTTCTTTCTGGAACAGTTGGAGCATGACCCTGCCCGCTTCCTGCCTGAAACCACAGATGAACATCTGGAAGGCGAAGCCATCAAAATCGACCTGAACCGGCCGATGGATGAAATCCGTAAGGAGCTTTCCAAATATCCCGTCAAAACCCGTTTGGCTCTTACAGGTACCGTGGTGGTTGCGCGTGACATTGCCCATGCCAAATTCCGCGAACGCCTGCAAAAAGGCGAAGGCCTGCCGCAGTATCTAAAAGATCATCCCGTTTATTACGCAGGACCGGCCAAAACGCCGGCTGGCATGCCTACAGGCTCCTTTGGCCCCACAACTGCTGGCCGTATGGATTCTTACGTAGCAGAACTTCAGGCCAATGGCGGTTCCTACGTCATGCTGGCTAAAGGCAACCGCTCCAAGGCCGTAAAGGATGCCTGCCAGAAATATGGTGGCTTCTATCTGGGGTCTGTTGGCGGCCCTGCCGCACGCTTGGCTAAAGACTGCATCCGCAAAGTAGAAGTGCTGGAATACCCCGAACTGGGTATGGAAGCTGTCTGGAAAATTGAAGTAGAAGATTTTCCTGCGTTTATTGTTATTGATGATAAGGGCAACGACTTCTACGCTGAGTTGTAAGACAGCAGCCTTGGCCCCTTTGCTGCAAAGGGGCCAACAGCAAGGGAGCGATGCGGTTTCATGCGTTTTACAGTAGATCGGTTAGACCATGTGGTGCTGACCGTAAGGGATGTAGAAATTTCTGCCTCATGGTTCCAGCGCGTGCTGGGGATGGATCGGGAAGAATATGGCCGTAACAATCGCACGGCGTTACGTTTTGGGGGGCAAAAACTTAATTTGCGCCCTTACAACGCCGAAGGGTGGGAAACTGCCACCCACGCCCTACCCGGTGGAAACGATTTATGTTTTGTAACTGCCATTACCAGTGAAGATGTTTGCGAACACCTAAAAACCTGCGGTGTGACCATTGTAGAAGGCCCCGTGGCACGTCTGGGTGCATTAGGCCCTATTACATCCGTTTACTGCCATGATCCGGATGAAAATCTTATCGAAATTGCATCTTATCAAGGTTAAAAAATGGCTTCCCTCTTAAGTTTTATAAAAGAGGGAAGCCTGTCATTTTCAGCCTTTACGGCGCACGATTGATGAAGGTTGTTGCGCAACCTGTTGCAGCCACCCACCATGAAAACCAGCTTGAAGCAGGCCGCGGCGAATAACGGTGCTTTGCCGCATTGTCTCCCACACAAGGCCACTTCGCCAGTTTTCCACCATCAGCAAAATAGGCCCTTGGTCGATACCCAGGTAAGTATTATCCGCCCAGTAATCCTGCTTTGCATCATGAAAGCTGGGATTGAACGAATCTGCAAAACCATATTTGTCATAAATATGATTTCCGTATTTGCTTTTCATGGTGCGTAGCGCTGGAATAGCAATTTCTGGCGCAAAGGCAACAGAACCACCGGCTGCCGTTGGGGCAATGGTGCCATCATCCTGCGTATAATCACGCCCAACACCGCGTGCACTGTAAGACAGAAAATGGCGTGTCTGCCCGTTTTCTGTTTTGGTCACATCGCCGGGGCCATCACTGGCTGTCAGGCCCCATGTATTGGCATCGTATCCCTGCCATTTACCGGGGTTAGACACAGCATAATTACGTTGTGCATACACAGCGCGCCGGCTGTTTTCAAAATAATCAATGCCCTTGCTGCTAATCCAATTATCCTGAATGCCACGGAAATCTATCCACGCGTGGGAATACTGATGCCCAAACAACGGCGCAAAATTCAGGAATGTCTGCCCGTATTCCTCGCCCCATCGCTTATCATTTGTTGCCAACCACGCCTGCCAAGAAGCAGGCTGCAAGCCATGTTCTGGGGCACCTAAAGCAAGAATATACAGCATCATCCCTTCGCTGTACCCTTCCCAGTAATTGGGAAGGAAACCATGCTCGGGTGACCACCCCATGCTCAACCGATGGTCGGGACGTTCCATCCACTGCCAGTCCACCCGATTAAAAAGTTGGTCTGAAAGCTGGCGAATTTCTTTTTCCTGCGTTGTATCCTGCGTATAAAAATTACGACAGAACAGAACACCCTGCATTAATAATGCGGTATCAATACTGGAAAGTTCAATATCCGGATTCAGACGCAAGCCTGTGCGGTTATCCAGAAAATGATAGAAAAACCCGTGATAACCAGAAGCTTTGTCCGCACTCTCATTTTGCGGTAGTTTCCACATATAGCGCAGCGTTGTAAGCGTACGTTCTACAGCCTGCTGCCGCGAAATATAATGGCGCTTAACACCAATACCATAAGCAGTCAGGCCAAAGCCTACGGAAGCAACACTATCCTGCTTTTGATCTGATGGATAGCGATCTGGAATAAGCCCCGTAGCCGGATCTGCTGAATCCCAGAACCACTGGAATGTACGGTGTTCCAGATCCGATACCATCGCCACATCAGCCGGTGTGGGAACATAAGCCTGTGGTGCCTGCCCAGAAGGTGCAAGCGCATAGGCCTGCCCACTGATACTGGCAACGCCAACAAAGAGGCTTCCGGCAAGGAGCAAAGCCCCTGTTTTTAGAAAAGATTTTCTTTTTTCAGAAATATCCGGCTTTTTACTTTTCCATACATCAGGCACGCACTTTGTTTTCATAACCGCCAAAAATCCGATTGTTACCCCAAACCGCCCCGACCATTACGTTACAAAACCGCACTGCCACGGCTTGTATGCAAGACGCATGAAAACATTCCAGCAACTGTGCAAAGTTCCCACAAACGTGAGCATGAAACACAGAGCATGCAAAAACAATGCTTTTCAGGATAGATTTTTTGCGGTGCGCACAAGCGGAAAACGCATAAAGCACTTTCCGCCCGCACCTGAAAACAAGTTCTGATAATGAAATTATGACTGACGATAACGGAAGATATTCAAATCAGCCGTATCAATATCTGGCTTTTTGTTGGACATAAGATCCGCCAAAACTTTGCCAGATCCACATGCCATAGTCCACCCTAACGTACCGTGCCCAGTGTTCAGGAACAGATTATCCAAGCCTGTGCGTCCGATAACTGGTGTGCCATCTGGAGTCATTGGGCGCAGCCCTGTCCAGAAAAGCGCCTGCTCTACATCGCAACATCCAGGAAACAAATCTGTTACGGAATGTTCCAGCGTTTCACGCCGTGGCTTACGTAAACGGCGGCTAAAACCAGCCAATTCCGCGGTGCCCCCAATACGCACTCTGTCTCCCAGCCGAGTAATACCAATTTTGAATGTTTCATCCATAATAGTAGAAACCGGCGCAGCATCTGCATTTTGAATAGATGCTGTTAAAGAATAACCTTTTACAGGATATACTGGAAGATCAATCCCCAAAGGCCGTAGAAGGGCGGGAGAAAAACTGCCTAATGACAGCACATAGGAATCTGCGGTTAATACACCGCGAGACGTTTCTACACCCGTAACACGCCCACTTTCTGAACGAATGCGGCGCACAACCGTATCGTACAGAAACTTCACGCCTGCTTCCTGCGCCATACTGGCCAAACGCTGTGTGAACTTAAAGGCATCTCCGGTTTCATCACCCGGCAAACGCAAACCACCTACAATCTTCTGGCGAGATGCGGCTAAACCTGGTTCGGCAGCCACGCAACCTTCTACATCCAAAAGTTCGTAGGGCACATTGTATTGTTTAAGAACAGCAATATCCTTGGCTGTTGCATCAAGCTGTTTCTGGGTTCTAAAAACCTGTAGCGTGCCCTGCTGGCGGTCATCATACGTAATGCCTGTGCTGGATCGTAAATCCTGCATCACATCACGGCTATATTCTGCCAACCGAACCATACGGCCCTTATTGCGATCATACGCAGCAGCCGTACAGTTTTCCAACATCTGTAAAAGCCATTTCCACAAATGCGGGTCTGGCATTGGCCAAAACACAAATGGCCGATATTTCATCATCAACCAGCTAATGGATTTTAGCGGCACACCCGGCCCTGCCCATGGCGCAGAATAACCGGGGGAAACCTGCCCCGCATTAGCAAAACTGGTTTCCATACCAGCTTCCGGCTGGCGGTCCACCACTGTAACCTCATGCCCTGCCTTGGCCAAATACCAGGCAGATGTAACCCCTACAACACCACTTCCCAGAACCAGAATTTTCATTTCTGCTTATCTTTCTGTTGGGTAAACTGTTCAGGCAGCCGTTGTGTAAACACGGTGATAACGCCGCCCCAGAGATGTCAGTACTTCGTAACCAATTGTGCCTTCTGCTTTGGCTACAGCATCCACGCCGTAAGACGCGTTTAAAAGTTCCACCATGCTATCTTCCTCCAGCAACCCTTCGGGCACTTCAGAAAGATCAACAGTCATGGAATCCATAGAAATGCGGCCCAGAATTGGCAGCCGATACCCTTTATACCAAGCACAGCCAGCTGCAGCCCCTGCACGGGCAAAGCCATCTGCGTAACCAGTTGCAATGGTGGCAACACGGCACGGACCATGAGCCTGCCATGTCAGCCCGTAACCTACCCGATCCCCTTTGGATAAATGGCGAATTTGCAGAATATGGGCTTGCAGGCCAACCACTGGCTTAAGTGGGTTCTCACCCTCATTTTGTGGTGCCACGCCATATAAAGCCGCACCAGGGCGCACGAGATCAAACTGAAACTGCGACCCCAGAAAAATGCCAGATGAGGCAGAAAGGCTTAAAGCTGCTTTGGGCAGCATACGTGCATATACCTCAAACCGTTCACGCTGCATGGTATTTGCTGGGTTTTTTGGAGTATCTGCGCAAGCAAGATGGCTCATCACCAAGCTGACGGATAAGCCTTCCAGCAGTTCTGGAGATACTGCCAGTTTATGGATATCAGCTTCTGAAAGGCCAAAACGAGACATGCCCGTATCAAGCTGAATGGCCACATCCAGCGGCTTATCTATTTTGGCTGCCAGCTCTCGCAAAACAGCAAGCTGTTCTAAACTATTCAGAACAGGCCGCAAATTATTGCGTACACAAACTTCAGCTGCATCTGGCCGAGGGCCATGCAACACCGTTACCGATGTTGTGGAAGATAGATAGGGCCTAAGAGCAAGTCCTTCATCTACGTGTGCAACAAAAAAATGTTCTGCACCCGCTTTTTCCAAAACGGGAGCCACCTGCGCAACACCCAGCCCATAGGCATCTGCTTTAACCACTGCGGCGCAAACTGTTTTGCCCAATCGGCCTTTAAGGTAACGGTAATTTTCAGCAATGGCGGATAGATTAACCGTAAGAACTGCCCCAGCGCGAGATGCTGGCCACAGTGTTCTAGCTGAGGACGAAACAGTATTCACAACCGCCACCCTTATTTGTTTCGATTCCAGAATTTTAACAGGTATTTTATAAGATATCCTGTCTGTGTGTTGCAGAATATATTATTTTTCCTATATTTTAGAATAAAATTTCAATATCAGCCCACAAAAGGCAGATTATGCCAGACCGTGTAACAGAAGCTATTTTACGGCACCTTGAACATAACGGCCGCCTAAGCAATGCTGAACTGGCTGAAAAAGTGGGCCTTTCGCCTTCTGCTTGCCTGCGCCGCGTGCGCATGCTTGAACAGCAGGGCACCATACAAGGCTACCGCGCCCTTATTACCCGGCAAAAAAGCCCAGCAGTTGCCACGATTATTGTGCAGATCACGCTGGAGAAGCAGACAGAAGAATGCCTTCGGCGTTTTGAAAGCCGCATCAAGGAATGTGCCGATGTTAAGGAGTGTTACCTAATGACAGGTGATGCCGACTATCTACTACGCGTAGAAGCCCGAGACATGCAGGATTACGAACGTATCCACAAAGAGGAATTATCCCGCATGCCCGGTGTTGTGCGTATTCAAAGCAATTTTGCCATTCGCCCCGTTGTGCAGCAGGGCAAATGTAACTGAACGATTAGTCTTCCGGTTCTTCATCTTCCGAGGAAGCGCCCAAATCACGCTGCACTTCGGGTGAGCGCAGCAGTGTATCCATATGCATGGCCGTATCCAGCGCTGTATCTGGCTGGAAATGAAGCTCCGGCACAGTACGCGCACGTATTTTATGCGCAAGCTGTGTTCTTAACCACGGAGCCACCCGCTTTAACGCAGGTAGAAGCTCAGCAACATCACTACGCCCCAAACGAGTAATAAAAACCGTTGCGTGACGAAAATCTGGAGAAAGCCGCACCTCTGTTACCGTAAGGGCAACATCTACCAGATCTGGATCACGAAACGTGGTGCGTGCAAAAACTTCAGCCAGCACACGCCGCACTTCTTCCCCTACCCGCAACTGACGCTGCGATGGGCCAGATGGAGCAAGACCGGCGAGATACCCCGCCGGCCCTGCTACTTTACTGCCTGATCCGTTCTTACGGCTCATGCTGGAACCAGCTCACTTTCAAAGCATTCCACCACGTCGCCTTCGCGCAGATCATTGTAGCCTGCAAAGGAAAGGCCACATTCGTAACCTTTGCTGACTTCCTTCACATCGTCCTTGAAACGCTTGAGCTGGCTCAAATCACCTTCATGAACCACTACGCCGTCACGCAGCAGACGCACGCCACAGCCACGTTTGACAACGCCTTCTGTAACGTAACAACCAGCCACCTTGCCCACCTTGCTGATTTCGAACACACGGCGGATTTCGGCATAGCCAAGGAACTTTTCGCGATGCTTAGGTGCCTGCTTACCGCGCACAAGCTGTTCCACATCATCAGCAACCTGATAGATGATGGAATAGTAGCGGATATCCACACCTTCGCGCTGCGCCAGTTGGCGCGCCTGTGCTGTGGCACGCACATTGAATGCAATAATCACTGCATCCGATGCCTTACCAAGCTGCACATCGCTTTCCGTGATCTGACCAACAGAAGCATTAAGAACGCGAACGCCCACTTCTTCATTTGCCAGCTTGAGCACTGTTGTCTGAATAGCTTCCGCAGAACCTTGAACGTCTGCCTTGATCAGAACAGAAACTTCTTTCTGATCACCCGCCTGAATACGGGCTAGCATCTGATCCAACGTGCCACGTGCAGCAACCTGACCAGCCACCTGATGTTCTTTCAGCTTACGCTGACGGAACTCGGAAATCTCACGTGCGCGGTTTTCGTTTTCAACCACCACGAACGGAGCACCAGCAGATGGCACACCAGAAAGACCCAGCACTTCAACCGGCATGGAAGGTCCTGCATCCGTAACCTGGCGGCCACGATCATCCAGCAGAGCACGCACCCGGCCCCATTCGGTGCCCGCAACCACGATATCGCCTTTATGCAGCGTACCTTTTTGCACCAGCACAGAAGCAACAGAGCCGCGACCACGATCCAGACGGCTTTCAATAACAGCACCTTCAGCAGCCCGATCTGGGTTGGCCTTCAGTTCCAGAATTTCTGCCTGCAGAAGAATGGCTTCTTCCAGCTTGTCCAGACCAGTGCGTTTAAGAGCGGAAACTTCGATATCCTGAACGTCACCGCCCATGGATTCCACCACAATTTCGTGGCTCAGAAGTTCCTGACGAACCCGGTCAGGTTTAGCGCCCGGCTTGTCGATCTTGTTGATAGCAACAATCATCGGCACGTTTGCAGCCTTAGCGTGCTTAATGGCTTCAACCGTCTGAGGCATAACACCATCATCAGCCGCCACAACCAGCACCACCACGTCCGTAATGGATGCACCACGAGCACGCATAGCCGTAAAGGCTTCATGGCCCGGGGTATCCAAGAATGTGATCTTGGAGCCGGAAGGCAGAGTAACCTGATAAGCCCCAATATGCTGGGTAATACCGCCTGCTTCTCCACCCGCAACGTCTGTTGTGCGCAGAGCATCCAGCAGAGATGTCTTACCGTGGTCAACGTGACCCATGATTGTAACAACTGGCGGACGCGGACGCAGAGCTTCTGGTGCGTCTTCCACACCTTCAATCCCCAGTTCAACGTCTGCTTCAGAAACACGGCGCACGCGATGGCCGAATTCTTCAACAATCAGTTCTGCTGTATCTGCATCAATCGTCTGGGTAACTGTTGCCATCACGCCCATTTTCATCAGCGCTTTGATAACTTCACCCTGACGGGCAGCCATACGGTTTGCCAGTTCCTGCACGGTAATGTTTTCCGGCAGAACCACATCACGCACAACCTTCACCTGATCGGAACGCAAACGTTCCAGTTCAGCCTGACGGCGTTCACGCTCGCGCTGACGACGGACAGATGCGAGTGACCGCGTCTTATCATCATCACCTTCAATCGCAGCCTGCACGTCAATACGGCCTGCACGACGGCCACCACCAACATCGGACTTACGCCCACCACCACTTTTACGATGGTTACCAGGTGGCGCCTTGCGAGATGCACCACGGCGCGGCGCATCGTCACTTTCCATGTCACGGCCGCTACGCAGACGCAGTGTTTGCGCTGCCGCTGGTTCTTTTTCCTTAGCTTCAGCAGGCTGAGAGCGTGAGGGAACAGGCTTCAGCGGCTTGGCGGGCATAATTGCACGTTCAGCCAACGGACGCAGGCGCCCAACCGGCGGAGCCAGTGTGACTTCACCCGGAATGGGCACAGCCGAAACAACTGGCTCTTTCACGGCGATAGGCTGAATGGAATCAATGCGTGATTTACGCTCTTCCTCTTCAGCGGCAGCCTTTGCTGCTTCGGCTTCTTCAGCCGCGCGCTTATCTTCCTCTTCCTTACGGCGCGCTTCTTCAGCAGCCGAAAGAATACGGATTTTTTCAGCTTCGCGCTGCTCGGCTTCACGCCGGGCGGCTTCTTCCGCTGCTTTTTTCTGTTCCGCCAGCACACGCTGACGCATGGCCAGTTCAGCGGCTGTTAGCGTACGACCGCCACCGCGCGCTCCACCGGCACGTCCGCCAGAACCACCCGGGCCGGCACCACGTTTTTTGCGCACTTCAACCTGCACAACCTTGGAACGGCCATGACTGAAACTCTGCCGCACGGACCCGGCATCAACCGTCCGTCCGACCTCCGAACGCCCTGCCGGCCGAAGGGACAAACGCCCCTTACCCTGATCCTGATCCTTGCCTTCGCTCATTGACCCGCCTGTTCACACCCATGCGCCGGAAAGGTCCGGGGCATGCGAGGGCCGCCTTCAGCAACCCCCGTAAAACGCTTATTCTCACAACGTAAGCGCTGTGCCAGCCCTCCGGCTGAAAGCGCCACGTTCACCACTCGTTCCCGCCCAAAAATCTTTGCCAGATCTTCAGATGACAACGCCTCAACGACAGGAATATCGCGTTGGCCGGAAACCAGCCTCTCCCGCTCTTCCCTGCTTCCATCCAGTGCATGAACAACAATGGCAGCTTTACGCTGCACCAGCCATTCCCGCACCTTCATAAATCCACTTGTAGCCTGACCAGCTCTGCGAGCCAGCCCTACAAGTTCACTCATCCGCCGGAGCAGTCCTGTTTCTACACGGGCTACTATATCTTCCGGCACCTTAACCTGTTGGCGTGCGGCGCGTGAAAAAACGCCCCGAACACGCGCCTGTTCTATCACATCCCGGCGGGGGCTCAACCATATTCCCCGCCCCGGCAGACGTGCATCTAGATCAGGCACCACTTCACCAGATGGTGAAATCACAAACCGGATCATTAAAGAAGGTTCACCTTCTTCACGCGTTACCGCGCACCTCCGAAGGCTGCCTTTCTCTTCTGTTTCTGGCAAGAAATCACCACCCACTTTATATCAGGCCTCAGGCGTTGGCCTCACCTTCCTTGGTATCGGAAGGCTGCTGATTTTCATCCTCAAACCAATGAGCACGTGCTGCCATGATGATTTCATTGGCGGCATCTTCCTCAATGGCATCGGTGCCCAAGATCTCAACCAGTTCATCACCGGCCAGATCTGCAAGGTCGTCTAAGGTTTTTACACCCTTTTCACCCAATGTCACAAGCATCTGGTTTGTAAACACGCCCATATCGGCAATATCGTCCACAACACCTAGCTCTTTCCGCCGATCATCCAGCTTTTGTTCCTGCTGAACGAGGTAAGATTCAGCACGCTGAACCAGCTCCTGAACGACCGACTCGTCAAATCCTTCAATGCCAATCAGCTCATCTGGATCTGCAAAAGCCAGTTCTTCGATGGAATGGAAGCCTTCCGTGACCAGCAGACCCGCAATTACGTCATCCACATCCAGCGCTTCAACAAACAGCGCTGTCCGACGGCGGAACTCTTCCTGACGGCGTTCGGATTCTTCCGCTTCTGTCAGAATATCAATATCCCAACGCGTCAACTGGCTAGCCAGACGGACATTCTGCCCACGACGGCCAATAGCCAAAGAAAGCTGCTCATCCGGCACAACCACTTCTACGCGACCGGCTTCTTCATCCATCACCACCTTGCTGACTTCAGCAGGCGCCAGCGCATTCACTACAAAAGTAGCGGCCTGCGGGCTCCACGGGATGATATCAATCTTTTCGCCCTGCAATTCGGCCACAACGGCCTGCACACGGGAACCACGCATACCAACGCAAGCCCCAACAGGATCGATAGACGCATCACGAGAAATCACGGCCATTTTGGCGCGAGAACCAGGATCACGCGCAACGGCTTTAATTTCAATAATGCCATCATAAATTTCTGGCACTTCCTGCGCAAACAGCTTGGCCAAAAAGGCCGGATGCGTGCGAGAAAGGAAAATCTGCGGTCCACGCGGCTCATCACGCACATCGTAGATATAGGCGCGCACGCGATCCGAGTTACGGAACGTTTCACGCGGGATCAACTCATCACGTCGCAGCAGCGCTTCTGCCGAACCAATTTCAACCAGCAGATTGCCGTATTCGGTCCGCTTAACGGTGCCGTTTACAATTTCACCTACGCGGTCCTTGAATTCGTTATACTGGCGCTTGCGTTCATATTCACGCACGCGCTGCACAATCACCTGCTTGGCGGTTTGCGCGGCAATACGCCCAAAATCAATCGGAGGCAGCGGATCGATCAGGTATTCGCCTGCCTGAATTTCTGGGCGAAACTTACGGGCAATGGAGAGCGCAATCTGCGTATCTTCATTTTCCACTTCATCCACCACTTCCGTCCAACGGGACAAGCGCACATCACCTGTCTTGCGGTCGATGGTGGCACGAATGTCCTTTTCGTGCCCATATTTGGCGCGTCCGGCTTTCTGGATCGCCTGTTCCATGGCTTCCAGCACTTCTTCACGCTCAATACCTTTCTCGCGCGAGACAGCGTCTGCAACCAGCAAAAGTTCAGGACGGGAAACAGAGGTATCCATACTCTCAGCTCTCCAAAACAGGCAGCTTTATCAATGCACCTTGGGCCCGGAAGAATCGTTATCATTCTTCTGGGCGGGATCAGTGCCGGGCGCAGGTTGCACCATACGGGCACTAGCTTCAATCAGAGCATCTGTCAGCACCAGCCGTGCACGCCGGAGTTCTTCCAGCGGCAAGGCAACTTCCGTGCCATCATCCAGACGCATCCGCGCAACAGTTCCATCAGACCCCAGAACCACACCAGAAAAGCGGCGGCGCCCATTTACCGGCAGCAGAACTTCTGCCTTGGCCTGGTGCCCGGCAAAGCGGTTCCAGTCCTTCGCACGGGTAAGGGGCCGATCTATTCCGGCAGAGGAAACTTCCAGCGTCCACGCCCCAGGAATGGGGTCTTCAACATCCAGCACGGCACCTACCGCGTGGCTGATCCGCTCACAATCTTCCACATTAATCAGGGAACCATCTTTGCGATCCGCCATAATCTGCACGGTCGGACGCTCACGCCCCAGCACAGCAACACGCACAATCTCATAACCCATATCCTCAACGGCAGGGGCTATCAGCGCAGCAACGCGGGCTTCTAGGCCAGAGTGAGTAGAAAGGTCTGTATCCAATGCAAAAAAGGCGGCCGTCAAGGCCACCCCCCGAAACGTAAAACAAATTGAGAAGGATGGCTCTTTATGTAAGGGATGTGGAGTGAAACCGCAAGGGTAGAATAAAGCTACTGCCCGCCATGCAAATCTTTACCCTTTATAAAAAACAATTTTACGGGCTGGATGCAAATTGCACATTGCAGGGCACACCGGACATGCTTTTATTAACCCTATTGCGACATATTTGCCATCCTCCACACTGCAAGGGCTGACCTTTCAATATGCACAAAGAGCCAGAACCCGCATGGAAGCCACAACCGCAGCCACAGGCAGCAGATAAACCTTCTGGCGTGCGTATGGCTCTGATTGGGCTGGCAACATGCGTTATCATGGCGGGAGCTGGCGTGCATTTTATGGGCGGTGGGCACGGAAATACCGCCACCCCTGCGGCAGAAAACAACACCCAAGATCATGATAACAGCACCAACCGTATGGGAATCCCCCTTACGCTAATTGCCTCGCAAAAAGCTGCTCAAGCGCTTGCCAAATCCGATTATACGGAACAGGAACAGGCAGATATTCTGGCAGGTATCAAACGGCGAGACATTCGCTTAGTGGCCATGCCTGTTTACGATGCCACAGGCGCAGGAGGCACAATTACGCTTATTTGTGGGCCGTGGCACCATACAGTGCATTTGTCCCCCACCCCGCAAACCGTCATTCTACCCATTACGATCAGTGGCAATGTTGATATCATACCGGCATCAGACCCCGGGCCTACTGGTATTGGAGGCGGTGCCATTACGGTATTCGGCCCACAAACACTGCCGATTATGTATAAAGGGGATACTCTGCCACTAACGGTGATTGCGCAATGAAGGGACTTTTACCCGCCCTAAACCGGCTGATGCCGTTGATGATGGTGATCTTTCTGGTGCTTGCCAGCATACAGATTGCCCTCAGCCTGCATCTTTCCCTGCATTCCATTACGCATGTTTTGCAGTGGTGCGCACCAGCATGGCCGATTTTGGCCGTAAGTGGCATTATACTTACAGTAGCAGGGCTGCTGTTTGAAACACGCGCCGAGAAGCTGGCGCGCAAAGGGCTTTTACGCCGACGGGGATTCATCATGGACGTTCTTGCCAGACTGACCAACCGCGCCGCACTGGAAGAAATGATGGCGCGCGAACAGCGTGAAACCACCATTGATGCGGAAGAACTGGCAGCCAACCTGCGCGCCCGCGTTATTGGGCAGGATCAAGTATGCGAAGATGTGGCTGCGCAGTTGCGCCGCCGCCTTGCCTTGCAGGTACGCGGGAAACCAGTAGGTATTTTTCTGCTGGCCGGGCCTCCGGGCACAGGCAAAACCTATCTGGCCAAACAACTTGCCCGCCAACTTGAACGCCCCCTGCTGCATTTTGATATGACACAGATGAGCAGCCCCCACGCAGCAACCCAGCTATTTGGCTCCCCCAAAGGTTATGTGGGTTCAGACACTTACGGAAAGCTGACTGGCGGCCTGAAGGAAAAGCCGGATGCTGTTGTGCTTCTGGACGAAATTGAAAAAGCACATCCGGATGTGTTCAAAAAGTTCCTGACAGCATGGAACGATGGGCACATTACCGAGGCCTCTACCGGGCAACAGATTTCTACCGTGCGCGCAATTTTTGTGCTGACATCCAACATTGCAACAGATGCACTAACAGAAATTGCAGACCGCCTACATGATGACCCAGACCGTATGCGCGCCGAATCGGTAGAAGCCTTGCGTCAGGCTGGGTTTGCGCCGGAAGTTCTAAACCGGTTGGATCGTATCTTTATCTTCCGTCCGCTACAGGGGCTGGATATCGCCCGCGTGGCCGCGCTGGAAATTGAAACCATGATTGAAAGCTACGGCCTGAAAGTGGAAACCGGCGGTATTGATGCCACTCTGCTAATGGACGTTATGCGCCGCCAGAGCCGCATGGGAGATGCTGCCTCTGCCCGAGATCTGGTGCGTTCGATTGAAGATATGATCAGCGAATCCCTGATTGTAGCCCGCCAGCAAGGCGCCAATATGGTGCGGCTGGTAAAGGAAGATGATGGTGCAGTTGTTGCAAAAGTGGCGGACAACCGCACGGATGAAGGCGATGGCATTCATGCGCGCCTGATCCCATAAGCGGCCCTTTACTGTTTATTATTCCGGCACAAGGCTGTTCTGCATGTCTGCTTTTACCCGATTGTGGCAACGCGCTCCTGTTTGGCGTGTAGCGCTGTTTACCGCTGGCGCATGCAGTGTGTTTTCCGTGATGTTTCCTGCCCCTTGGCTAACTTCACGCTTGCCAGCTTATGCAAAACTTACATCCAAAATCAGCCATATGCTGCCTGCTGGTGCACCTTCTGCCGATTCGTCGGAAGATGCACTTCGGCCGGATGAAGATCGGCGCACCGTTTCCGCGCCCCCTATGGATGCACAATTTGAAGGTACGCTTTCTTTTGCGGGCCGCCAGCTTCCCTTACCTGCGGGTAAATGGCACCCTCTCCTGAATTATCAGGATGATGTTGCACACGGGGAAATTCTGACATCGCTTTATGTGCGTTCTGAACAAGGCATTGTAACAGGCTTACTGGTTGCTCAGGCCACCACGCAATCTTTGCCTATTACAGATACGCAGCTTGTGCAGGATGAATGCCACAGCAACTTTAACTTTATGTCAGAAGCCCTCCCGCAAGATGGCACGCATACAGAATGCTGGATGACATCCCCTATTCGAGTAGTGAATAACGTTTTTCTGACATCCAACCCCGCATTACAGGCTTTACTGGGAAGCCCCATGTTTATTCCCCCTGCTGTGCAGCGCCTGACAGGTATGGGCTTTGATCTGCCCCCCGTTCTGGTGGATGCCGGCTGGAATCGGATTGAAAAAAGCAAATCCGGCCCCGGTGTGGATTTCATGAGTGTTCACATGCTGACAAGCCCGGCGGAAGCTGGCAGTAAAATCGTACCAGGTGCGCCAGAAAACTGGTCTCGCGCAGGTATGTCCGATTCGTCTGCTGTGTCAGACTTTGTCCGCCGCACCAACGCATGGCTACGCGGATGGAGCCCTTATCTGCGCCAAGGGTTTGACAGCAAGCTACCGGATACTGCTCTACCCACAACTGTATCGGCAGATCCGGCGTTCCACGGTTAAAAACCGTTAAACGGCCTGATGCATCTTACCTTCCCGCAAGAGATCTGCGGAAACTTCTATCAGAAAATCCAGAACTGTCCGGGTGCGCAGGGGGATTGTACGTGGGCCAGTATGCACAGCATAGAATGGCAGGGAAGGAATATTCCAATCTACAAACAGGCGAGTAAGCCGACCATCGGCAACAGCCTCACGCACCTGAAACTCTGGCAACAGGCCAATGCCCAATCCAGATTCCACTGCATACAACACAGCTTCACTGCTATTAGCACGGAAAACAGCTGATGGTGCAATTACGCTTTCTTCACCATCCCGCTCAAAATTCCAATCCAACCGACTAGAGCCGTAATTATATACGACTCCCGGATATTCAGGCAGATCACGCGGGTGCATTGGCGTGCCACAGCGGGCCAGACAAGATGGTGCGGCCACCAACCATTTGCGCACAACGCCCAGTTTACGGGCAATAAGAGAACCCTCGGCTATATCCCCTACCCGCACAGCCAGATCCAGCCCTTCTTCTACCAGATCACCAAATGCATCACGCATAACAACTTCAATAGCCAGATCAGGGTGCCTTTCTAGCAACTCCCCTATCCGGCGTGTCAGACACAATCCAAAAGCTGTGGTTACCCCCAGGCGTACCAAACCAGATACAGAAGCACGACGGCGCCCCAGCACTGTTTCTGCCGTTTCCAGAATTTCCAGCACTTCATAAGCATGTGGAAGAAGGCTTCTGCCATCTTCCGTCATGGTAAGGCTGCGCGTGGTGCGCGCAAACAAAGTTGTACCATAATGCGCCTCTAACAACGCAATATGGCGGGAAATGGTGGGCTGACTAACACCTGTCTCACGCGAGACGGCAGAAAACGAGCCTGTAGCCGCAACGCGAACAAAGCTGTGAAGCGCGGAAAGAAGATCCATTGAAGTCCAGCACTGTTCCTGTGAACACGCGGACATTACATTACAACTTCTTACCAGCAAGAAGTGTATCTAATGTTGCGCGTATTCCTGATTTATCGGCAATTTTGGAACAAGCTGGCAGGTCGCACAACATCCGTCAGGCTCTATTCCGCCATGTGACAGATGCACTTGCATTTGTCTTGCATGACGGAACAGATATCCCAAACAAGTTTTACCGGCGGCGCATATGCGGTTGTGCCAGCTTTTTTTCTGCCATACGTGCCAGACGCACAAAAGGCAGCCCCAGCAACAGATAGGCTGCGCCTACCATCAGCCCTGTTCCGAAATAGTCGAAATAGGAAGAAGACAGGCGGATGTAAGTCTGGGTCAATTCTGTCAGCGTGATCACGCTAACCAGTGACGAATCTTTCAATAACGAAATAAAGTCGTTGGTCATAACAGGCATAACCAGACGGAAAGCCTGTGGCACAACCACGTACCGCAATGCCTGAGCGTGCGTCATATTCAGAGCCAAAGCAGCTTCCATCTGCCCATGCGCCACAGATTGCAGGCCTGCGCGATAGTTTTCGGCTTCATACGCCGCATAATTCATACCCAAGCTGACAACGCCAGCCAGAAAGGGGGTAAGGCTGATGCCAAATTCAGGCAAGCCGTAGAAAATGAACAGAACCTGAATCAGCAATGGGGTGCCGCGCACCACTTCCACGTATGTGGTCGCCAACCAGCGGAGCGGTGTAGGGCCGTACAGGCGCAAAAGCGCCAACGCCAAACCCGCTCCAACCGCCAGCACCATCGCACACAAAGAAACCAGCAGAGTCAGCCATGCGGCTTTTGCCAACTGCGGCAGAAACCCAACATAGCGATCCAGCTTAATGCGCCAGCCGCCTTTACCTTCCAGCTCCGCCACATATGCGTTCCACGCCGCAGGCGTAACGTTAAGCGTGGTGTGATCATTGGTGAACTGCGCCATTTCTGGCGTCCACAAATCCCACCGCAGCAATACGCGATGGAGCGTACCATCATGCTGCATGGTTGCCAGGGCGGCATTCACCTTTGTACGCAGGGCTACATTCTGCCCTTTGGCAAAAGCTATGCCATATTCTACACGGCCAATGGGTTCACCCACCACCTGCAAGGCTGGGTTGGTATCACCGTAATATTTGGCAATGGGGCCATCAATCAGAATGGCATCCGTGCGACCATTCGCCAGATCCATGAATGCATCGGTTTCTTCATCATATGTCCGAAGCTGAACCTTGGCGTTCTCCGTCAGGATACGCTCAGCTTGCGTATCCTTGATTGTGCCAATGGCATGACCATTCAGATCCGCGAGATTTTTAAGTTGCGGGCCATTACGCCGCACCACAATCCGTTCGGATGTGATGTAATATGGATTTGAAAAATCAATACCTTCGGCATGCTCATCTGTCATTTCAATGCCACAGATGACCATTTCATACAGGCCACGCTGCAAGCCGGGAATAAGACCATCCCAATCATTCTGCACGAACTGAAGCGGCGCACCCATGTGCTTGCCCAGCTCCTGCATCAGGTCGTATTCAAACCCGGTCAGCTTGTCCTGATCTTTCAGATCATGGAAGGTATAGGGTACGTCTGATGAAGCATCCGCAGCCCAGCGAATCGGCTTTTCTTCCTGTGCGTATGCCACATGCGCGCCAGCACTCAGCCAACTTGCGGCCAGCAGCAGACAAACACAGCGCAAAAACAAACCCCAAAGGCGTGGCGGGCAATGCTGTGCGTTCTGTTTCACAGAAGTGTCCTCAAAAAGCGGCGTGTCTGTTCATGGGCCGGGTTCACACACAGAACCTCCGGCGGGCCGGATTCAACAATATGGCCACCATCCATATAGACAATGGTATCCGATGCCACTTGGGCAAAACGCATATCGTGGGTGACGATAATTTGCGTCATCCCTTCATCATCAAGGGTGCGCATTACTCCCAGCACTTCTTCCGCAACAATCGGGTCCAGCGCTGATGTGGGTTCATCATACAGCATAATTTCTGGCCGCATGGCCAAAGCGCGTGCAATGGCGGCGCGTTGCTGCTGGCCGCCAGAAAGCGAAACTGGGTAACGTTGCGCCACGCGCGCCAACCCTACTTTTTCCAGCAGAGCCATAGCCTCGGCACGTTCAACTTCTCCGCCCTCACCCTTAACCACGCGGGGGGCCAGTAGAACATTGTCCAGAACTGTAAGATGAGGAAACAGGTTAAAGCTCTGGAACACCATGCCCACGTGGGTGCGCAAGCGGTGTGCCATATGCTCATCTGCGCGACGCCAGACAGCATCTTTGCGCTCTATGGTCACCCCCATGGCGGTTATCTTACCGCTATCGGGAATTTCCAGAAAATTCAAACACCGTAGAAAAGTGGATTTCCCGCAACCGGACGGGCCAATAATAGAAACCAGCTCACCCTTTCGCACCTGCATGGATACACCACACAGGACATCCCCTTCGCCGAAATTTTTGTGCAGATGTTCCGCACTCAAAACGACTGGGTCTTCCACAGAAAACGCCGACCCGGTGCGTACCGGGTCGGCATCTCGACGTTCACCTTGAACGAAATGGTTCTCAGGCAGCTTTCGTCATCCCTCGCAAGACGTACTGAAGGATGCCACCATGCCTATAATACTCGACTTCGTCTAGAGTATCGACACGGCAAAGCAGTGGTACTTCCTGCGTGGAGCCGTCATTTCTTGTAATTGTCATAATTACATCCATGCGCGGCGAAAGTTTATCAACACCCTTGATGCTGATCACCTCGTCACCCTTCAGACCAAGGGTCTTACGGGTTGTGCCATCCTTGAACACCAGCGGCAGAACGCCCATGCCCACAAGGTTGGAACGGTGGATACGCTCAAAGCTTTCAGCAATAACGGCCTTTACGCCCAGCAGCAGGGTGCCTTTTGCGGCCCAGTCACGGGAAGAACCCATGCCGTATTCCTTGCCACCGATGACCACCAGCGGAGTATGTTCCTTTTTATACTTCATGGCCACATCGTAAATGGCGCCTTCCTTCCCATCTGGGAAGTGCTTGGAATATCCACCTTCCGTACCCGGCAACATTTCATTTTTGATACGGATGTTGGCAAAAGTACCACGCACCATCACACGGTCATTCCCACGACGGGAGCCGTAAGAATTGAAGTCTTTCGGTTCAACCCCGTGTTCCATCAGGTAACGACCAGCCGGTGAATCCTTTTTAATGGAACCAGCCGGAGAGATATGGTCGGTTGTGATGTTATCACCCAGCAGGGCCAGAATACGCGCACCTTCGATATTGCCGGGAGCTTTAGGCTCAACGTCCATATGCTTGAAGTACGGCGGATCCTGCACGTAGGTAGATTTTGGATCCCACTTATAGGTTTCAGAACCCGTAGCAACCTTCAGGCCCTGCCATTCTTTTGTGCCCTTGGACACGTTCTTGTAACGGTTGATAAACTCGTCACGGCTGATGGCAGAAGCAATAAGGTCTGCAATTTCCTTATTGGTGGGCCAGATATCCTTCAGGTAAACTGGCTTGCCATCCTTGGATGTGCCCAGCTGTTCCGTTGTAATATCTTGCCGCATGGTACCCAGAAGGGAATATGCAACCACCAGCGGCGGGCTTGCTAGATAGTTGGCCCGAACGTTGGGGGAAATACGGCCTTCAAAGTTACGGTTGCCAGACAGGACAGAAACAGCAACCAGGTCGTTGTTTTCAATCGCATCCACAATGTGGGAAGGCAGCGGACCGGAGTTACCGATACAGGTGGTGCAACCATACCCAACGGTATTGAAGCCCATGGCATCCAAGTCTGTCGTGAGGCCAGAACGGTTCAGGTAATCCGTAACAACCTGAGACCCCGGAGCCAGAGAGGTTTTCACCCAAGGCTTAGGCTTCAGGCCCAGAGCGCGTGCTTTACGGGCAACCAGACCAGCCGCAATCAGCACAGCCGGATTGGATGTGTTGGTGCATGAGGTAATGGCGGCAATAACGATATCGCCCTGCCCCAGATCATAGTTTGTTCCGGCAACCGGCACCTTTTTATTGGCATCGTTGGCGGCTACACCCAAAGAGCTGGTCAGTTCTTTTTCAAACGCAGTTTTGGCGCTTTTCAGCTCCACGCGGTCCTGCGGACGCTTGGGGCCTGCCAGAGACGGCACAACCGTGCTGAGATCCAGCTCCAGAACATCCGTAAAGACGGGTTCCGGTGTTTCGTGCGTGCGGAACATACCCTGTGCACGCAGGTATTCTTCAACCAGCTTAATGCGATGTTCATCGCGGCCAGTCTGACGCAGGAAGTCCAGCGTAAGCGCATCAACCGGGAAGAACCCGCAAGTTGCACCATATTCCGGAGCCATGTTGGCAATGGTTGAACGGTCAGCAACCGGCAGATGGTCCAGTGCCGGGCCAAAGAACTCAACAAACTTACCAACCACGCCTTTTTTGCGCAGCATCTGGGTAACTGTCAGCACCAGATCGGTAGCTGTTGCGCCTTCTGGCAGCTTGCCTGTCAGTTTAAAGCCGATCACATCCGGGATCAGCATGGCAATGGGCTGGCCCAGCATTGCGGCTTCAGCCTCAATACCACCCACACCCCAGCCCAACACACCCAGACCGTTGATCATGGTGGTGTGGCTGTCTGTGCCGTAAAGGGAATCCGGGTAAACGTATTCCTTACCACCAACATTGGCGGTCCATGCCACCTGGGCAATGTATTCCAGGTTCACCTGATGGCAGATACCCGTATCTGGCGGCACAACAGAGAAGTTTTCGAAAGCTTCCTGGCCCCAACGCAGAAAGGCATAACGTTCTGCGTTGCGTTCAAATTCCAGGGTGATGTTTTCCTGCAGCGCTTCTTTTGTGCCTGCATAGTCCACCATCACGGAATGGTCGATCACAAGGTTGACCGGAACCATTGGGTTCACCTTCTGCGGGTCCCCCTTCAGGCTCACAATCCCATCGCGCATGGCTGCAAGATCCACCACACCCGGCACGCCGGTGAAGTCCTGCATCAGAATGCGTGAAGGCTTGAAAGGCACTTCCTTGCTGCTGCTGCCTTTTGGCAACCAACCTGCAATGGCCTTGGCGTCATCTACATTGTAGGAGCGCCCATCTTCAAACCGCAGAATATTTTCCAGAAGAACCTTCAGCGAAACCGGCAGGCGGCTTACGTCGCCAATGGTTTTTGCCGCTTCGGGAATGGAAAAATAATGGTAGGTCTTGCCGTCAACCTCAAGGGTGCGGCCTGTCTTTAGCTTATCGTGCCCAACCGTTTTCATAATCGCTCTCTCCCCGATCACAGCCGATGGCTGGTGATGCGTTCAGGACACCGTAAACATGCCATTCGGCGCCGAGTGCCTGCCTGATCTGCCGGGCAACCGGCTTGATATCCCGTTGGGCCTAGAACATACCGGCAGTTGGAAAAGGCACAAGGCGGGGAGCGACCACGAGAACGCGAGCACCCCGGCTTTTGCGGCCTTGCACGGTAACAATAAGGAGAAGTGTTATCGCCGACAGTCCTTTCCCTGCCGGGCACTCTGCCCCAACCAGGCCTGTAACTGGTGCATTTCCGGCACTTTATGCTGAGGATCTTTGTGTTTTCCGTGGGGAAAGACTGGTACTGGATGGTGTCAGCTTTCAGATGGAAGCCGGAGCCGCCATGCTGCTAACCGGCCCTAATGGTGCAGGAAAATCCACTTTGCTGCGCGTTCTGGCGGGCCTACGCAAACCCGATTCCGGCCAGTTGCTCTGGCATGGCGAATCGGTTTTTGCAGATCGCGCGGCCCATGCCAGCCAAGTGGCCTATCTGGGACATCAGGATGCGCTTAAGCCGGGGCTGACTGTAACCGAAAACCTCGCATTATTCGCACGTGCAGGCCAAGGTGACATGCAGGAGGCCCTTGAGGCCATGGATCTGCTGCCACTTGCCAATCTGCCAGCCCGCCTACTTTCTGCTGGACAGAAACGGCGCACGGCGCTTGCGCGTGTTTTGCTGGCCAATGCGCCTTTATGGTTGCTGGATGAACCTAGCCTTGGCTTGGATACCAATGCCATTACCCTGTTAGGACAAGCCCTTACAGCACATAGGCAACAAGGCGGGTTGGTGATTGCCACCACACATGTGCCCTTACCGCTAGAAAACGTGCAGCCCCTTACATTGCCGGGCGCGGGCGATTCGGCTGCTTCCACCTTTTGCCAGCAGGAGGATGACGCATGATCGGGCTGTTTTGGGCCATTGTTGGGCGTGACCTGCGCCTTGCCCTCCGGCATGGGGCAGACACAATGGGGGCTATTCTCTTCTTTATCGTTACGGCCACCCTGTTCCCGCTTGCTCTTGGCCCCTCCCCAGAATTGCTGCGCCATATGGCGCCCGGCATTATCTGGGTTTGCGCCCTGCTGGCCGCTCTTCTGCCACTAGATCGGCTATTTGGTGCGGAGCTTGAAGATGGATCACTGGATCAGCTCCTACTTCTGGGCGTTCCAGCCTCCCTTGTCGCCTTAGCCAAAATAACTGCACACTGGTTGACCACAGGCATTCCCCTGCTTTTGGCCGCCGTACCATTGGCCACCATGCTGGGCTTGCCAGCTTCTGCCTTGCCTGTGCTTTTGGCCGGGCTTTTCCTTGGATCTGTTGTGTTATCTCTGATTGGGGGGATGGGCGCATCTATTGTGCTGGGCGCACGACGCGGCGGTGTGCTGCTACCACTGCTTACGTTGCCTTTGGCAACACCTGCGCTAATTTTTGGGGCCGCGGCTATTGATGCCGCATCAACCGGCCTGCCTTGGCAACCAGATTTGGAACTTTTGGCAGCCTTTGTGGTGGGGGCTCTCCCACTCTGCCCGCTGGCAGCCGGTGCTGGGCTGAGGGCCGCCGCAGAATAATACGCATCTGCTGTTATGGCCCTTTGAATAGGCCATAACAGCAGCATATTTGGCAAAATTACTTAGATGTATTGCCAGATGTCGTCTGCTGATGGCTGACAGCCTGAATATCAACAGAGGCATAACGCACAGAATTTTCCGCATCACGCAGGGCTTCACTTGCCTTGTACGGATCGTTCTTGATGAACTGTGCAGCGTGGTTCACGTCCTGCCGTGTCTGTTCCAGCGGCACAGCAGCAATGACGTAATCTGCATCCACACCAGAAACTTTTAGCACCTCAGAAGCGCGATCCGGGTCACCTGCACGCAGATGACGGTTGGCCGCGGCAACAGCTGCACTTTTTTCTGTTGTGGGTTCAACTGTTTCATCCAGAACCAGTTCGCCATCAATCGGCAACCAAGCCACAGGCGTAGTGCTGCCCGTGCCTTTTTTAGCTGTCTGAGCCTGCTTAGTTTTCACCGGCATCAGTTCAGCTTCTGCTTTCTGGAAAGCAGTATTATCGGCCCGTGCCCGATCCAACGCCTGCTGTGCGCTTGTAATCAGGGTTTTAGCCCCTTTAAGATCACCATCAAAAATGGCGCGGCGTGCCAGCATCAGTTCTTCAAACGCTGTGTTCCCATCGTCTGAAAGGCGGCCGAAATCCTGCGTTGCCGCAGATGTTGCAGCATTTGTTGCAGGCACAGCGGCCGTAGATGCTGCCTGCGGCTGTGCCCATGCTGGCGCAACAGCCGTTGTTGCTGCCAGTAGAGCGCCCAACAGCATACCCGTTTTCTTCATGATTTCTCCCTTTCTGAACGCCATCCATAATGGCCTTGTTTGCGTTCTAATTGTTGAGCGAGAAAGCACGAAAGCAAAGGCAGGCAAACACAAGGCTGGCCTGCCCTCACATCGGATCAGATATAATGCTCGGTTAATGGCGCAAAACCATTAAACCCCGTTGCACAGTAAGTGGAGACATAAGCACCGGCCCCCAGCAGATCAACCTGTTCCCCCGCAGCTAAGTCCAGCGGCAGTTCGTAATGCGTTTTCTCGTACATGATATCCGCACCATCACAGGTTGGCCCGGCCAGCGCCACACGCCCTGTTGGAGAACCATCCCGACTGGTGCGAATCGCGTAACGAATGGATTCGTTTTCTGTTTCCGCCAAGCCGCCAAACCGCCCAATATCCAGATATACCCAACGCAGCCCATCCTTACGCCCACGCGCACTGACAAGCACAACTTCCGAGCGCACCACACCGGCTTCACCCACAATAAAACGACCAGGTTCCACCAACATTTCTGGCAATGCATTGCCAAAGTGCTCTGTCATGGCGCGGAAGATGGCCGTAGTGAAGTGATCGATTTCGGGCACATCATCCCGGTAGCGGATGGGAAAACCGCCCCCCAGATTGACCATGCGCAAATCCAGCCCGGCAACACTTAAATCTGTAAACAGAGCCGCCGCACGGGCAATGGCAACCTCATAAGCTTCTGCAGAAAGCTGCTGGCTGCCCACATGGAAGGAAAGCCCATACGGATCCAGCCCCAGTTCTCTGGCTGCCAGCATCAGTTCCTTGGCGGATTCGACGGTAGTGCCAAACTTGCGGGAAAGTGGCCATTCTGCCCCGTAATTATCCACCAGAAGGCGGCAATAAACGCGGCTTCCCGGTGCGTGTGCAGCCAGTTTTTCCAGCTCTTCCCGGCAGTCAAAAACAAACATCCGCACACCGGCTTCATAAGCAGCACGGATAGCAGAAACCTTTTTAACCGTATTCCCAAAGGAAATGGCATCCGGGCTGGCGCCTGCCTGCAGGCATAGGGAAACCTCTTCCCACGAAGCGGCATCAAAGCAGGAGCCAAGCTCAACCAACCGCCGCAGAATAGGCTGTGCTGGATTAGCTTTAACGGCATAGTAAATACGAGCCTGCGGCAAAGCTTTGCCCAATGCATGATAGCGGTCTGCTACGGCATCCACATCGAGAACAAGACAAGGCGTTGCCGGCTTTTGCTCGGCAAGAAAACGGGTGATTTTGGGATTCATATCCCCACTCCCCCAGATCAGGCTCCTCCGCCTGAACAGCGCGGAGAAGGACGTTGCGAAACGGTCTAACGGACCAGCGACCAAAGGCAGATGCACGAAACATCCCGATTGCCAGAACGCTTGACGTCGTTGCGTAACCTCAGAGGGCCAGTGGCACGTGCGTTGCTGCGTAGGGGCGTGCATATGAGGCCAAAGCGCAACAAGTGCAAGTCAAAAACATTCAAAAAACAAAAAAACATGGCACTTGGCCATCATGCCCGATAAGACAAGGCAAGCTTTATACACGGCATTTACGCTCGTTTTTGGCAAACGCATGCAGAGTTAACTTTTTGTTCCTGCAAGAAAGCATGCCTCTTTACCGCACACCATGCCGTTATTGTTTTGGTGTGCTGCTACAAGTTTATCGCTGGTGCCGCAGAAGGTGCCTCTTACCTTAACGAAGGACGCTCCAATCCCGATGCAGGTTATCTGTCAGCCCGATACGCGCCCATCTGTGCACCCGGATTCTCACTCCCACACGATTCATGAAAACGTGCAACCCAATTTTTCTCGCCCTTCTGAACTGGGGCGGAAAGATTGGAAGATTATTTTACAGCGCACAGTTAAAAGCCTTATTTCAGGCCCCACCACGTTGGTGGCCGCTGGTTGCGCATTTTATACCACGCTCTCCCTATTTCCGGCCATCAGCTCCCTGATCTCCATTTATGGGTTGGCTTTTGATGTGCAGACCGTGGCGCCACAGATGGAAGTCTTGCGCAACCTGCTGCCACCCAATGCCTTCACTCTGCTTTATGATCGTGTGCAAACGCTGGTAGCTGAGCCACCCTCATCTCTCACATTCAACCTGATTATTTCAGTCAGCGTGGCTTTGTGGTCTGCCTCTGCGGCAACGCGGTCTATTATTTCTGCCTTGAATATCGCGTATAATACACGTGAAAATCGTAATTTCTTTATATTTCAGATTACTGCCTTTGCCCTTACTCTTTGCGGCATTCTGGGCGCAGTGCTTACTTTGGCCCTTATGGTAGCCATGCCTCTGCTGCTTAACCTTCCGGCATTGCTACACATTCCCACTCCTCCCGGTTCCATTGAATTTATGGCCCGGTGGAGCGGCCCGGTGGTGATGTTTACATTTGAAACTCTGGCTCTTTCCGCACTGTACAGATTTGGCCCCAACCGGCACATTTCCACCCAATGGCGCTGGGTTCTGCCCGGAGCCGTCTGCTCCACGTTAACGTGGATTGCGGCATCACTCGGCTTTTCCTACTACGTGGCACATATTGCCAGTTACAGCGCCACTTATGGGCCACTAGGGGCCTTTATCGCCATTATGATGTGGTTTTTTGTAACCGCATGGGTGGTACTTATGGGGGCTGAACTGAATGCTGAGATGGAAAGCTACGCCCGCGGCATTACGCGGCAGCCTCTGGAAGTTTGATCAACCAGAATCCAGCACTTACCAAAAAAGGGCATCCCGATCGGGATACCCTTTTTTAATTCTCTACAATGCTTTTTGTAAAAACCTGCCGTATTCGTCTTAACGGCGGTGACGTGCCCTATGAAGAGGGCGCGCTGTGTGCGGTGCGGTGTCCTGCAAGGAAAGGCTGCTATCAGCCAAACCACCTTCATCTGGCGCAGATGCCACTTCAACCGGAGCGGGCTCTACCCGCACATGGGCAATACCACTGTTCAACATCCCCAATTCCGCGGCTGCGGCTTTGGAGACATCAATAATACGGCCACGGCTGTAAGGCCCACGATCATTGATTGTAACCACCACAGAGCGGCCTGTATCTTCTGAAACAACCCGTAGTTTACTGCCCAACGGTGCCGTAGGATGCGCGGCTGTTAAGCTGCCCTTATCAAACCGCTCCCCCGAAGATGTGCGTCGATTATGGAAGCGCCCCCCATACCAACTGGCCACACCTTTTTGAAAAATGCGCTGCGCCTTATTTGTATCAGAATCCGCAGTGGCGACTGTCTGTGCGCTACGCCCAGCCAATGCACGGCGGACAGAATCTGCCCACGCCGTACCACCTTGCCCGGCCTCTGCTGCCTGAACAGCGGAAGCCGACAAAAGAGAAGACATAACAAACACACTTCCAAGAAGTGCCCGGCGCAGGGCTGACATCCGCCTGTTTACTCCATTTTCTGACATCGTTCTGTTCGCCAGAAGACCGTGTTCACACTGTAAAAGCAATCTTTTTCAACCTTCAGAATGCAAATACAGATTTATAGTCACTTATGTTCAACACGCTTATCGTGACAAAAATATGGCCTTAAAGCACGCAACTCCGCTGCACGTATTTTTGCTAGACTGCATTTTCCTGCCCACCAGCATGCCTCTTCTCTTGGATACGGGGCAGCATCGTGCTACGGCCCCTTCCTGTTATGGAAAGACCTCTTATTGCTGTACTCAACGGCCCCAACCTGAATATGCTTGGCCAGCGCCAACCCGAAATATACGGGCGGGCGACGCTGGACGACGTGGAACAACTTTGCCTGCAAACAGCTGAAAAGCTGGGCTTGGCCATAGATTTCCGCCAGACCAACATTGAAGGTGAGCTGATTTCCTGGGTGCAGGACTGCCGCAAGCGTGCGCGGGGCATTATCATCAACCCGGCTGGCTATACACATACGTCTATCGCCCTGCTGGATGCCCTGCTGACAACAGACTTGCCTGTGATAGAGGTTCATATCTCCAACATTCACCGCCGCGAGCCATTCCGCCATCATTCCTATGTCTCTCGCGCCGCTACAGGCGTTATCTGTGGGCTAGGCGTGGCGGGGTATTCTCTGGCATTGCAGGCAATGACCGATCTTATTCTGAATGAGGATGACTGATGAGCGGATTGCTCGTGGATGCGGAGGCCATTCGGGCTCTGGCTGAAATTCTGGCCGAAACCGGCCTGACTGAAATTGAAGTATCGGAAAAGGACAGCCGCATTCGCGTTGCCCGCATGCCTGCCCCCGTGCAAGCTGTGGCGGCCGCGCCTCAGGCCGTTGCAGCTCCGGCACCGGCACCCGCCGCAGCCCCGGCGGAAGCCGCAGTGCCTGCCGCCCCGGCGGACCTTTCTCGCCATCCGGGCGCTGTAAACAGCCCAATGGTGGGTGTGGCTTACCTGACCCCAGATCCGTCCTCCCCTCCTTTTGCCAGCGAAGGCCAGATTGTAACTGCTGGCCAGACCCTGATGCTGATTGAAGCCATGAAAACCTTCAACCAGATCAAGGCTCCTAAAGGTGGCACGCTTAAAGCCCTGCTGGTGGCTTCGGGCGATCCGGTAGAATACGGCCAGCCGCTTGCTATTATTGAGTAATGTTTTCTAAGATCCTTATCGCCAACCGAGGCGAAATTGCCCTTCGTATCCTGCGCGCCTGCCGGGAGCTAGGGATCAAGACTGTAGCGGTACATTCCACTGCGGATGAAGACGCCATGCATGTTCGGCTGGCAGATGAAGCTGTTTGCATCGGGCCACCAGCCTCGCGCGATTCTTATCTGAACGTAGCTGCAATTCTTTCTGCAGCCACCATTACCGGGGCGGAAGCTATTCACCCCGGTTATGGTTTTCTTTCAGAAAATGCTGATTTTGCCGAAACGGTGGAAGCACACGGCCTAACCTTTATTGGCCCTACGGCGGAGCATATCCGCATGATGGGGGATAAGATTACCGCCAAAACCACCATGCAGATGCTGGGCGTGCCCTTGGTGCCCGGTTCTGATGGTGAACTGACAAGCCTAGAAGAAGCCCGCGAAGTTGCTGATAAAGTGGGCTACCCAGTGCTGATCAAGGCTGCGGCTGGCGGTGGTGGCCGTGGCATGAAGGTGGCCCAAACGGCTGACGATCTGGAAGATGCCTGGAAAATGGCCCGCGCCGAAGCACGTGCTGCTTTTGGTAACGATGCTGTTTATCTGGAAAAATACATGGATCGGCCACGCCATATTGAACTCCAGATTCTGGGGGACAATTACGGCAACGTGGTGCATTTTGGGGAACGCGACTGCTCTCTCCAGCGCCGCCACCAGAAACTTCTGGAAGAAGCAGGTTCTCCTGCCCTTACGGCAGAACAGCGTGATGCCATTGGCCAGACAGCCACGCAGGCCCTTTCCAAAATGGGCTACCGCAACGCGGGCACGCTGGAATTCCTGTATCAGGATGGACAGTTCTGCTTCATTGAAATGAACACCCGCCTTCAGGTCGAACATCCAGTAACCGAAATGGTGTGTGATGTGGATTTGGTGCGTGAGCAAATCCGCTTGGCCGCTGGTGAGCAGCTTGGCTACACGCAAAAAGATATTTCATTTTCTGGCCATGCCATTGAATGCCGTATCAATGCGGAAGATCCAGACAACTTTACCCCCTGCCCCGGCACGGTTGCTGTTTACCATCCACCCGGCGGTTTGGGTGTACGTGTAGATAGCGCCCTTTACACCGGTTACCGCGTACCACCTTTTTACGACAGCATGATTGCCAAGCTGATCGTACACGCCCCTACGCGTGAGCAGGCTATTGCACGCATGCAGCGTGCGTTGGATGAATTTGTGGTGGAAGGTATTAAAACTGTTATTCCGCTGCACCGCCGTATTCTGGAAGATCCAGAATTCCAGAAGGGTGAGTACACCATCCATTGGTTGGAGCAATTTACAGCCAAACCACACTAAACTGCGGTTTGACTGTTTTATGGCGACCACAAAAAACCCGGCGCATCTTTTAGGTTGCCGCCGGGTTTTTTGTATTTGGATCTTAAGATCAGCAATTAGGCACTAGGCGTCACCCCAACAGCTTCCTCTTCTTCCTCATCATAGGAGCGAATGCGCGGATCTTGCCCCACACGCGGGCGGAATTCACCACGGCGCAAAGCTGTTTCAATATCTTCCAATGTTGCCCCAGCTGTTTCCGGCACACAGAAGAAAACAAACAAGACAGACGCAAGGTTAACACCAGCATAAATCCACATGGTGCCGCCCAAAGAAACTGTCTGCACCAATGTAAGAGCCGTGGATGTTACCAGCAGATCAGCCCCCCACAGCATGGCCGCATGTATACTGGTTGCCGCAGCACGCATAGGCAGCGGAAACAACTCTGCCCCCAAAAGCCAGCCCACAACCTGAATACCGCCAGAATTAAACAGCATAAACAGCAGCAAGAAGGCCACAATCAACCAGCTTCCCACACTCCCCTGAGCCGGGTGCATGGCAAAAACAATGCCCAGGCCAATAAGGCTTACAACAGAGCCCGGCCCCATAATAAGCACCAAGCGCCGACGGCCAATTTTATCTACAAACAAGCACCCAAGCAGGGTCATGATGAGATAAACAAGCGCGATTCCCAAGCTTGTCAGCAGTGCTGATGAACTTCCAAACCCTGCGTCAGACAGAAAGGTAGGGGTATAGTAGATCATCATCTCCAGCCCACCAGCCTGCGTAAAGAAGGCAATCCCTAAGGCAGCTATCAGCGCAGGGCGCACCCAAGGTAGCTTCAGGCCCTTCCAGCCACGCTCATCTTCATCCAGATTTACAACATTGGCGTGGATCTCATTGATCTCGCGCTGAATGACCTTGCGGGAAGAACGCACACGCCCAAGCTGCTCTACCGCAGATTCCAGCCCTTCATTTTCAGCAGTCCAACGTGGGCTTTTGGGCAGAAAAAACATGCTGATAAAAACAAAAGCAGCCGGGATAGCGGCCACAGAAATCATGGGCCGCCAACCCCATTTTTCACGCATGGTAAAACCAACCAAGTTGGCCAGAAAAATGCCAATCCCAATAGCCACGTTAAACAGCGTTACCAGATTGCCGCGCTTGCTGGCTGGGGCCAATTCCGAAATATATGTTGGCACCACCTGCGTGGCCCCACCCACTGCGCAGCCCAAAAATACACGGGCAATAATGAGGCTGGTAAGATTGGGTGCGTAAGAACACGCTAATGCACCAATTACAAAAACTGCGGTAACGACCATAACCGAAACACGGCGGCCAAAGCGTTCTGATAAGTTGGCAATGCCCATGGCACCAATAACAGCGCCTACCAGAATAGCTGATGTAACAATTTCCTCCTGACCAGCAGTCAGATGAAAATCTTTTGTAATAAGAAGAAGGGCACCAGAAATAATACCGGTATCGTAGCCGTAAAGACCACCACAGATGGCAGAAACAAATGCTGCAATCCACAACACGTGCTTGGCATACGGAGAAATATCGAGATTTTGTATAGCTTCTTGAGCTCGTTTCTTTTCAGATTTCATGCTGTGATTATGCCACGATTAGAAAATTATTGCATAGCTGACATAATTTTATTTATTATGTCACAAATAGGCTTTTATGCCTTACGCATTTCACCCTTCTAAAACGCACGCATACGTTTTTCGTTTCCCTTTGATTTTTCTTGACATAATTGCACTTAAAGCTATCTGCTGTCCGATACCAAGGGGGGTTCCGGTAAGGAACTGAGAGGCCACTTTTTGCACGATTCGTTCGGGCACCGTGGCGACCCTGCCGCCAGAACATGATGTTTTGGCGGGGAACCTGATCCGGCTTATACCGGCGGAGGGACTGGTGCCTGAAAAGACAGATATGTTCTTCCCGAACCTAGCCGCCCACAAAAGCGGAGTCTCTTCAGACCTGTCCTCCTCGGCAGAGGAGACGATGACATTATGTCTTCAGTTGATTCCAAACAAAACGCGGCCCCTTCCAGTGTAGGGGGCAACCCTAAACCTGCCAACACGGCTGCACCCGCTCCGGGGCATGTCACCACCGGTGCCATCCGTGGTTCATGTAAAGTGTATTCTAGCCCCGCAGATCGACCAGATATGCGTGTGCCGTTCCGCGAAATCATGCTGGAACCTTCTGCAAACGAACCACCGGTGCGTGTGTACGATACTTCCGGCCCCTACACAGACAGCACTGTAGAAATTGACGTTAACAAAGGGCTACCCAAAATTCGGGCACCGTGGCTGACTGCCCGCGGTTTTGAGAACATCAAACCGCGTGACATTAAACCAGAAGATAATGGCAATGCAGAAGGCACCTATCTTGTAGCCCCCTGCCCTGCTCCGCATACCGTGCTGAAGGGGCGAGAAGGGCAACTTGTTACGCAGTATGAGTTCGCTAAAGCAGGCATTATTACAGATGAAATGATTTACGTGGCCCACCGCGAAAATCTGGGCCGACAAAAAGCTGCTGATGATGCCGCCCAGTGTCTGGAAGATGGTGAATCCTTTGGAGCCAGTATTCCAGAATTCATTACGCCTGAATTTGTCCGTCAGGAAATTGCCCGCGGCCGAGCCATTATTCCGGCAAACATCAACCATCCAGAGTTGGAACCCGTTATTATCGGGCGTAATTTCCTTGTAAAAATTAACGCCAATATCGGCAATTCTGCCATTACTTCATCAGCGGCAGAAGAAGTTGAAAAGCTTGTATGGTCCATTCGCTGGGGTGCGGATACCGTAATGGACCTTTCCACAGGCCGAAACATCCACAATATCCGTGATTGGATTTTACGTAACGCTCCCACACCTATTGGCACAGTGCCACTGTATCAGGCTTTAGAAAAAGTCGGCGGTGATGTCAGCAAACTGAACTGGGAAGTTTTTCGCGATACTCTGATCGAACAGGCAGAACAGGGCGTGGATTACTTTACCATTCATGCGGGCGTACGGTTGCAGCATGTGCCGCTAACAGCTCATCGCGTTACAGGCATTGTTTCACGCGGCGGCTCCATCATGGCAAGCTGGTGCCTAAATGGTCACCGCGAAAGCTTCCTTTACGAACACTTTGCAGACATATGCGACATCATGCGCGCCTATGATGTTTCCTTCTCTTTAGGAGACGGCCTACGACCAGGCAGCATTGCCGATGCTAATGATGCCGCACAGTTTGCCGAACTGGAAACCCTGGGTGAACTCACAGAAATCGCTTGGGCAAAAGGCTGTCAGGTTATGATCGAAGGGCCAGGCCATGTGCCCATGCACAAGATCAAGGCCAACATGGATAAGCAGCTTAAAGAATGTAAGGAGGCCCCCTTCTATACGCTTGGCCCGCTGACCACAGACATTGCACCGGGGTATGACCACATTACATCTGCCATTGGCGCAGCCATGATCGGATGGTTTGGCACCTCTATGCTCTGCTATGTCACACCCAAGGAACATCTGGGCCTACCAGACAGGAATGACGTAAAAACAGGTGTGATCACCTACCGTATTGCAGCGCATGCCGCTGATCTTGCAAAAGGTCATCCATCCGCAAAATATCGGGATGATGCGCTTAGCCGTGCGCGGTTCTCCTTTAGGTGGGAAGATCAGTTCAATCTTTCTTTAGACCCAGATACAGCCTGCGCGTATCATGATGAAACCATGCCGCGGGAGGCACATAAAAGTGCACATTTCTGTTCAATGTGCGGCCCTAAATTCTGTTCAATGCGTATCAGTCAGGATCTGAAGCAAGACGCCATACGCATTGCTGGCATGGAGCAGAAAACAGAAGAATTCCGACAAGCTGGTGGCAAAGTTTATGTGCCAGCAGAGTAAGTTACCAAACTGATAACAAAAAGCCCCGGGCCAATAGCGCGGGGCTTTTTTTATGCCCACAAAAATCACGTTGTTAGAAATAGTGCCTTAAATAAACTTTCGGCACGCCTTCACTGTTCAGGCATGAAAATACAATAACAGCGGCCCATACCACGCAGGACGCCACACAAAACGCTTTTGTCCATTTTGGCAGATCATTATCCCGACCAGCCATCACCGGCCAGTAAATAGATTTATGCCCAAACCATGCCAGAACACCCGCTACGGCCAATGCTATCAATTTAGGAGAAAGATACGCCCGATTGCCGATATGCACTGGATCATAAAAAAACAAAGCGAAACCAGAGATCATCGCCAAGGCATAACTGATATGCAGTGGCTTCACCATAAACCGTGAAATGCGCACCACTGTTGGCCGATCCAGATTTTGAATAACAGCGAGAATAAACAGAAATTCCAGACCAAAAAACGCTGCCATTGTAAGAATATGTACAATTCTCGCAAGGTAATGCACTGGCTGGAACCAGAAATGATAAGCCCGACTATCTAACGCCATAAGCAAGGAGTTGGGCAGGCGCAGGAACGCCAAGGGATGAGATGACATAAGCGTTAAGCTCGCGGGTTATCTGGTGTGATTGACTTTGACAATGATTCGCACTAATCCAAACGGCATGACTGATGGAGTATCATACAATGAAACTGCTTGTAGCAGCCATTCCTCTGTTAGCAGGTGCATGGATATGTTTCCCTCAGCAGGCCCATTCTCAAACAGTTTTTCAGCTTACTGTCAAAGATCATCATTTTGAGCCTGATCATATCACCGTTCCTGCTGGTGAGCGATTCATGATCGAACTCAACAATCAGGACACAACAACTGATGAGTTCGAAAGCTACGATATGAAATTTGAAAAAATTGTTGTTCCACAAGGAACAATCAAAGTGCATGCTGGGCCTCTTCACCCTGGAACCTATACTTTTTTTGATGATTACCACCCAGACGAGGCCAAGGGTACAGTTACAGCAGAAGAAAAGAAGTAAATTATGCTTGGAAGCCTGATTATTGTCTTTCGCGAGGTTATGGAAGCCGGGTTGATTGTTGGCATTGTGCTGGCAGCCACACGGGGCATTCCGGGGCGCGGATGGTGGGTTTCCGGCGGCATTGGCGCAGGTGTTGTTGGCGCAGCAATTGTGGCCATGTTTGCGGGTGAACTCTCTCAGGCTTTTTCAGGAAACGGGCAGGATATTTTTTCTGCTGTTATCCTGTGCATCGCGGTTCTTATGCTTTCATGGCATGTTATCTGGATGGCCAGCCATGGCCGCGAGCTTGCTCAGGAAATGCGTAGTGTTGGCAATGAAGTATCAGAAGGAAGCCGCTCTCTTTTCGCTCTGGCTACTGTTGTTGCAGTAGCTGTTCTGCGCGAGGGCATGGAAGTTGTGCTGTTCCTTTATGGTATTGCTGTTTCCGCACATACCGGTTTTGTGTCCATGTTTACAGGCGGCCTCCTTGGCGTTCTGGGGGGAGCTGCACTTTCATGGGCTCTTTATAGAGGTTTGATTATCATTCCTCTGAAACATCTTTTTGCAGTCACGAATGTTCTGGTCTCCTTTCTGGCTGCTGGTATGGCCAGTCAGGCTGCTGCCATCCTTGCGAATGATGATCTGATCCCCGCTCTGGGTTACGATATCTGGGATACATCTTGGCTGCTGTCTGATGGCAGCATGCTTGGGCGCACGGCCAAAGTTCTGATTGGATACACAGATAGACCAATGGGCATTCAGCTGCTTGTATGGGTGCTGACACTTGCCGGACTGGTTGTTGCTGAACGCTTTGTTCGCACACGTCCTCAATCCAGCGCTTCATAATCAGTCACAGGTGCGCAGAAAATATCTGCCACTGTGCCTTACAAAAACTTGAGGTGCAGACATATGAAATCCTATCTTTCAATTCTTTCCGCGGCATCGGTTCTTACCCTTGCCATCGCTCTTCCGGCTGCAGCCCGCGAATACCCAGTGGGTGGCCCCGTGCATGCACATGACATGGAAATTGCAGCAAACTATCTGCTTGATATTGACATGATGCCCATGACATCTGACATGGCGATGGGCAAAGATACCATTCATCTGGAAACCGATGTACATGCCACGGCAGATAACCAGTGGGGCTTTCCTGATGGAGCTTGGGTTCCTTACCTGAAGGTAGATTACACTCTGACCAAAAAAGGATCCAGCTGGAAAAATCAGGGCACGCTGCACCCCATGACAGCAAAAGATGGCCCGCATTACGCCAACAATGTTAAAATGGATGGCCCTGGCAGCTACACGGTTGTGTTTAACTACAGCTCACCGGAAGCCAACGGGTTTATTCATCACACAGATAAAGAAACCGGCACGCCGGGCTTTTGGCAGCCCTTTACAGAATCATTCACTTTTGAATACCCACAGAAGTAATAATGATGTTTTAAAAGAGAGGGCATTGCCCTCTCTTTTTTACATTCCAGCCCTGCGTTTATGAAGACAGCATTCTAATTGCATTTTTATACGCTCTAATTGAGAATGATTATCCGTTGCTAAATGCAGATCATCCGCGCCAATTACCAGAGCAGCTTACAACCATGCAAAAATCCCGTAAAATAAATAGAAAATTTCTAAAGTTTTTTTGTCTTTACGCGACAATTCTGACTACTCCCGTCTTAGCGCATGGTGAGGAGACGCAGATTGAGCAGGATCGTCGTCGGTTAGGCAATTCTGGGCCTTTGATTGAACAGATTGACCCGG
>NZ_VHOP01000050.1:0-4291 GCF_008704325.1 Acetobacter sp. DmW_125128
TTAACTCTGCCTTTTTTCCGGTTAACTCTGCCTTTTTTCCGGTGTAATCCACAACTCTGCCTTTGACCAATGATGGCAGAAATTGCATAATCTGCCGAATCATCCACACGGCAGAAATACCGGTATGTCGGCAGAATTAAAAACTAAAACCCGTAGAAAACTGGGGTCGAAGACAGCAGAAAAGGCCGTGACCAGCTATGATACCGCTGATCTTGACCGTCCTGCTGGTGAGCGATGGATCACCATGAGCAATGCGCTTACTCGGGCCGGTCATGGTCTCTCACTGTCTGAAAAGCGGATTGTGGCTATGGCCGCTGCGACGCTCGACAGCCGGAAGGCGCTAAAACCCGGTGAAGCACCGACAACCCGCATCAGCGCCGCCGATTATGCCGAGACATACGGCGTCGATCTGGATACGGCCTACGACCAGCTACAGGCCGCTGCGAAGGCACTCTACAACCGTTCGATCACCTTCTACGTTCCTGCCTACAGACGAAACGGCAAGCCACTTCCGCCAACACAAGTGCAGATGCGATGGGTCGGCGAAGCGCACTATCACAAGGGTGAAGGGTGGATCGAACTCTTCTGGTGGCACAAAGTCCTTCCCTACCTCACCGGCCTAAAGAAGAACTTCACCAGCTATCAGCTTCAACAGACCTCGGCTCTCCGCTCGATCTATTCATGGAAGCTGCTCGAACTCATGACCCAGTACGCTTCAACCGGCTGGATGGAGTTCACCATTGAGGATTTCGGCGCGTCTATGGACGCGACCGACAAGCAAAAAGCCGATTTTGCCGCCATCCGTCGAAAAATCATCGAACCAGCGGTGAGAGAACTGACTGAGAAAGACGGCTGGCTGATCGAATGGAAACCTATCAAAAAAGGCCGAAAGGTCGCCAAACTGCGCTTTGACTTCAAACGCAACCCGCAACCACGATTGCTCTGACCACCCGGACGCCCTTACGGGCGGCCTACGGCGCTCCCGCGCTGCGCTCGCTCCGGGTCTGCTCTGCTTTTTGCCGAAAAGTCTGCTTGCTCATGAAGCAAAGAGATTTTAGCGGCTAAAACTACCGTTTTCCGGTAGTATCTGAACTTGATTAAACGAAAGGAGCCGCATGATGAGCGAAGCACTCTCCCCCATCGTCTCCGAGTTCGAGACGGTCGAACAGGAAGCGGCCTATACCGCATGGCTTCAGGCCAAGGTTGCCGCCAGTCTGGCTGATCCGCGCCCGCCAATCCCGCACGATGAGATTGAGCGGCGCATGGCCGAACGGTTGGCCAAGCTGCGCAAACGCAAGGCTGCCTGATGCTGCCTATCGTCTGGACCGAAACCGCTGACGAAGACCTTGCAGGCATCACGGAATACATTGGCGAAAACAATATCGGCGCAGCGGAGCGGATGTGGCATCGGCTCCGTTCCTGCGTTCTGCCCTTATCGGCTCACCCCTACCTCTATCCGATCAGTGAGCGGGTTCCCGGTCTGCGCGAAATCGTCGCCCACCCGAATTACATCATCCTGTATCGGGTGACAGCAACCAGCGTTGAAATCATCAATGTGGTTCACGCCCGCCGCCAGTTCCCCAGTTAAATCCTCACATTCCGAACGATGGGCTGTCGTCCCAATCGTCCTCGAAATCGTCTCCCGGATCAGATGTACCGGAAGACGGGGGAGGCGGTTCAACCTTCTGCTTACGCTCCACAACCTGACTTTTCTGCCGCTGCGCCTCTTGTTCGAGGCGCTCCTTCCGTATGGCTTCGGCCTCTCGGTGGAGTCTCAAATCTTCCATCTGCCGGGCTTTGGCGCGTGCAGCGCGTTCTTCTGCAAGTTTGTCGTCACACTCCCGTTTGATGCCATCCAGTGCGAGAGAGCGATAACGCCAGCGATCATCTAATTTTGGGCTGTTCACCTCTGCCAGAAACCACTCCTTGAAGAGCTTTTTCGCAAGCTCCAAAGTAGCCCTAAGACCGGACAAAATACCGGAAGACCGCCGAATATTGGTTCGTGCCTGTTCCGCCTGTTCTTTCTTTTCCCGGATCTCTGGCGGGGGACGCAGGCGAGCAAAAAAGCCAACCCCTGCCGACCATTCTGCAATCGTCGCCTCGCACTCATCGCGCCAGTTTTCTGCGTAGGACAGGTCACGCTCTTCCTCGGAAATCCGCGCCTCCACCTCACGGATTTCCTTGGTTTTCTGCGCATATTCAAGGGTATCCTTCACGATCCCTCTGCGCACTCTGGCCTCACCCCCTGCCAGTTCTTCAGCCGCATGTTTGCGCAAGCCATCCAAGCGGTAAGGCTCACGAGCCGTGAGATACAAATTCCGTTCGGCAATGACAGCGGCTTTCTCTCGCTGCCGCTGCTTGCGCTCCGCCTGTAGGTCGATGATTTGCGCCGTCAGGGCTGCTTTCCGCTCGTTATCCTGCTCTATAGCCCTGTTGAGGTTGCCACCCTCTGTCCGCCGTCCACGACGCTCTAGGGCGGTCACAGAAGGCCCCAGATGGACTGTCGGCGTCCGGTCGATCCCACGAGCCTTCAGACTGCGCCGGTCGATCCGTGCGGCCTCTCCTGCGGCTTCTAGGGCTGCATTGGCCTGCGTTTCCCATAGCGCCCGGACTTCCTCGACCAGAACCGCCCCTTTCTCGATGCCCTGCTTGCGCAACTGGGCGTCTGACTGCTCGGGCTGCGCCTTGTCTCCGAACACCAGAGCACCCGAAGCATCACGGCTGACTTGCCTGGTCGTAGTCAGAACATGGGCATGGTGGTTCCGCTCATCGCCTTCTCGCCCAGGGCGATGAATGGCGAAATCGACGGCCACCCCGAAACGCTCGGCAAGGGACCGGCTGAACTGCTCTGTGAGTTCGAGCCGCTGCGCGTCGGTCAGCTCGGCGGGAAGGGCAAGTACCCACTCACGGGCGGTGCGCGCATCCTTTCGCTTCTCGGCGGCTTCGGCTCCATTCCACAGGGTATTGCGTTCATAGCCCTGTCCGTCGGGTGTGATGATTCCGGTTGCTACAACACCACGCCGCCGCGTGTAATCGTGAGCATTGCCGGTCCGATCATCAACCAGAGACGCGCCGGACCGATACGCAGCGGCGGCGACAGCAGATCGCCCATCCTTCCGCGATATTGGTTTGGTTTCGGCGCGATACAGGGCCACGGTTCGGCTCCAAGGTGGGGTTAAGGGGAGGAACGTCCCTACGCAGGAATTGATTTATCAATTCGTAACTGCGCACTTCGTGATAAGGTTGCATACCTTGATGGGACGGATTTTGCAAAAATGGCTAAAACACTCGATCAGAAAATCGCCGATGCCGAAGCACGATTGGCTCGCCTACGTTTGGAAACAAGGAAGCAGGACACAGGCCGAAAGATCGTGCTTGGTGGTATCCTGCTTTCTGCTGCTGAACATGATCCCGCCATCCGGTCATGGCTTCTCAAACAAGTTGACGGTGACAAGCTGCGCAAAGTCGATGCTGAACGTCTCGCGCCGCTGATCGCCAAGTGGCGGAAAATGACATGACCCCCATCGAGCGTGCCCGCGCACTGCGTCGGGACTATGACGATCTGACGCGACATGCACAGGAATCCGGTCACTATTCCGCCCCACCGGCGGAGATGGTGGCCAGCCCGTCCCTACCCTCAGTCGATCACTGGCAGATCGTCCGGTTTCCGAACGTCGGACCAGTTCTGGCCGGATGGGTGCGGTCTCATCCAGTCCTCGGCCCATCTGACTGCTGGTTCATCTCAACACCGCTGGAACGCATCGACCCGGCCGGAAAATGGGCATGGTCGAAGAACCACCTGTTCCGGCTTCTCCGACCGGCTAACCCGCTCAAAGAGGCCGAACGGCTGGCTGGGACGCTCAACGGTCCTCGTGAAACCACGTTCACCCCCGTAGAGCGTCCCAAAGACTGGGATGAGGCAGAACCCTACGACCAGTCAGGGCTTGCGGCCTTCTAGGTGAGGCTCTGCCGGTTTCGCTTCCGCCTTACTTCATGCCTCTTGAGCAATTCCCCTCTCGCTCGGTTCTCCTGACCTTTCAGGTCCGGAGCGAGCGCAGAGCGGGAGCGCCGTAGGCCGCCGAAGGCGTCCGGACGAGTAACTTACCCACAAGCAACTGCGTTTTTTCTTGTTTTTATCTTGTTTTTAGTGCGATTTTCTCTTTGTTTTCATGTAGTTACACGCACTTAATCTGCCTTTTTTCCGGTTAACTCTGCCTTTTTTCCGGTTAACTCTGCCTTTTTTCCGGTGTAATCCACAACTCTGCCTTTGACCAATGATGGCAGAAATTGC